>CAIUAC010001057.1 GCA_903896985.1 uncultured Sandaracinus sp. | reverse complement strand
GTCCGCCACCGCGCACGCGAAGTCGCTCTCCGCAGCCGTCCACCTGCGCGGCTCTCCGACGTGCTCGTGCGTGACGACGCCGATCAGCTCACCGCCGCGATAGATGGGCGCGTCGAGCCGCGCGCCGACGCCGTGCGGCGCGAGGTAGCCCTCGACCCAGCCACGCAGCGCGGGATGTGCGCGCGCATCGTCCGCCGCGAGGACGCGCGCGCCCTCGAGCGCGGCGGCATAGGGCGCGAGCTCCGCGAGCCCGAGCGAGTCGCCCGGCGTCGAGTGCCCGCCGACCTCGTCGTAGAGACACGCACAGCGCAGCGCCTGCCCCCGCCGGTCGAAGGTCCAGACCCCCACGCGCCGCACGCCGAGCGTCCGCGAGCTCAGCTCCGCCGCGCGCGCCGTCGCGCCCTCGGGCGTCTCGCCGCCGGTCGGCCGCAGCCGCGCCAGCTCGTAGCGCGCATTGTCGAAAGTCACAGTCCCCCCGCCGCTCTTCCCCGTCCTCCGCAGAGGACCCCTGCCGTCCGCCGGCGCTCAGACGCGCTCGACCTCGTATACACCGTCGAGCTTCTGCAGCCCACGCATCAGCGCCTTGAGGCGCGGCAGATCCTTCACCGTGAACGTGAAGAGGTTCACCGCGCGCCCGTCCGCGCCGACGCGGCAGTTCGCCTCTTTGATGTTCACCCCCGCCGTCCCGAGCTCCGTCGAGAGCCGCGCGAGCACGCCCGGCTTGTCCGCCGTCACGACCCTCAGCTGCACCGGGCGGTCGACCTTCGAGCCGCCCGACCACGTCACGTCGATGCGCCGCTCTGGGTCGAGCTCCATCGCCTTGCGGCACTCGCGCCGATGCACCGTCACGCCGCGCCCGCGGGTGATCCAGCCCGTCACCGGGTCGCCCGGCAGCGGCGAGCAGCAGTTCCCGAAGCGCACGAGCACGTCGTCCATGTCGGCGATGCGGATCGCGTGCTCGGTGTTCCCGGTGACCTTGCGCGTGACGCGCTCGACGAGCCCGGGGCGCAGCGACTCCATCGCCTTCGGCTGCTCTTCGAGCTTCTCCGGCAGGAGCGCCTTGACCACGTCCGCGCCCGAGATCTTGCCGTAGCCGACCTGCGCGTAGAGCTCCTCGACGCTCTGCGCGGCGAGCTTCTCGACGACCTTCTCGAGCTCGCCGCTCTTGACGAGGCGCGCGAACGAGAGGTCGCGCTTGTGCATCTCGCGCTCGAGCAGATCACGCCCCATCTTGATCGAGCGCTTGCGCTCCTCGGCGCGCACATAGCCTCGCACATGGGACCGCGCCTTCGCGGTCGTCGTCATGTCGAGCCAGTCTTTGCTCGGGTGCTGCGACGGCGACGTCATGATGTCGATGACGTCCCCGTTGTGCAGCTTGTACGAGAGCTTCTGGATCGCGCCGTTGACGCGCGCGCCCGTGCAGCGATTGCCGACCTCGCTGTGCACCGAGTACGCAAAATCGATCGGCGTCGAGCCGCGCGGGAAGACCTTCACGTCGCCCTTCGGCGTGAAGACGTAGACCTCGTCCGAGAAGAGATCGCCCTTCACCGAGTCGATGAACTCGGCGGGGTCTTTGACCTCCTTCTGGAACTCCATCAGCTGCCGCAGCCACGCAAAACGCGCGGCGTCCTTCGCGTCGAGGCCGCCGCTGCGCTCCTTGTAGGACCAGTGCGCGGCGATGCCGAGCTCGGCGGTCTTGTGCATCTCCGGCGTGCGGATCTGCACCTCGATGCGCTTGCTGCCCGGCCCGATCACCGTCGTGTGGAGCGACTGATAATTGTTGGGCTTCGGGAGCGCGATGTAGTCCTTGAAGCGCCCGGGGATCGGCGTCCACTGCGAGTGCACGACGCCGAGCGCGGCGTAGCAGTCGGCGACGTTCTCCATCACGACGCGGAACGCGACGTAGTCGTGGATCTGATCGAAGTCGCACTGACTCGCGCGCATCTTCCGGTAGACGCTGTAGAGGTGCTTCACGCGCCCCGAGACGTCGACGGCGAAGCCGCGCTCGATCAGCATCGCCTGGATGCGGTGCACGACGTCGGTCGTGTACTTCTCGCGGTCGCGCGCGACGGCCTTCGTCTTCTTGACGAGGTCCGCGTGCGCGTCGGGATAGAGCCAGCGGAACGAGAGATCCTCGAGGTCGCTCTTGAGCCAGTTGATGCCGAGGCGGCCCGCGAGCGGCGCGTAGATCTCCAGCGTCTCCCGGGAAATCCGCTCTTGCGCGTCGGGCTTCATGTGCTCGAGCGTCCGCATATTGTCCAAGCGGTCGGCGAGCTTGACGAGCAGCACGCGGATGTCGCGCGCCATCGCGACGAGCATCTTGCGGAACGACTCCGCCTGCTGGTCCTCCTTCGAGGTGAAGTTGATCTTGCCGAGCTTGGTGACGCCGTCGACGAGGAACGCGACCTCGTCGCCGAAGAGCGCCGCGATCTCGCGCTCGGTCACCGCCGTGTCCTCGACGACGTCGTGCAGCAGCGCCGCGCACACGCTCGCCGCATCGAGGCGCATGTTCGCGATGATGTCCGCGACCGACACCGGGTGGATGAAGTACGGATCCCCCGACTTACGCAGCTGCCCGTCGTGCATGCGCGACGAGTACACGTACGCCTTGTTGATCAGATCCGTGTCAGCGGTCGGATGGTAGCTTCGAACCTTGTCCAGAATGTCGGTAAGCCGGACCATCGATGAAGCACCAGTCTCCTCAGCAGCGTATCCCTCGGGTCCGTCCTCGACAAGAACTGCGCATCGCAGCTTGGTAGTCATTCAGCCGATCGGGCTCGGGCGGCAGGCTTCGGCCCCCTCGGGGGGCGCGCGACCGCAGGTGGATCGCGGCGGCTGGGTCGCCTACGCTCGCTGGCTATGGCCTCTGACCCCCACCCGATGCTCGCGTGGCTCGCGAAGCACCGTCGCCGCCTCGCGCCGCTGGTGCTCTTCGGCGGCGTGATGCTCGTCGGCGGGCCGCTGATGAAGAGCGCCCCGCGCGCGACGAGCATCCGGCTGAGGCTGCCGGAACCGGGGCGCGTGCGCGCCGTGACGCTCAGCGTGCTCGACGCGGGGGAGCCGATCCGCGGGGTGCACCTCGCGTACGCGGCGGGGGCGCCGGACCGCATCAGCGAGGAATTCGAGCTGAAGCCTGGGCACTACGAGGTGCGCGTCGACGTGACGCGCACCGACGGGGTCGGCGAGTCGGAGGCGACCGCGATCAGGGCGCTCGACGTGCCGGCGGAGGGCACCGTCGTGCTCGATCTGACGCGCGGTGACGCCTGATGGCGCTCGTGCCGCTCCCGCCGACGGCCGCCGCGGCGCGCACGCGGGCGCTCGAGCTCGCGCGGTGCCGCCTGACCGTGCTCAGCGGGCCCGAGCGCGGAAAAGAGCGCCTCGTGTCGGGCGGAGTCTTTCAGATCGGCCGCGCACCGGAGAACGACCTCGTCCTCAACGACGACACGGTGTCGCGGCAACACTGCCTGATCACGCACGAGCCGAAGGGCTATCTGCTGAAGGACCTCGGCTCGACGAGCGGCACCTTGCTCGACGGGGCGGAGATCAAAGAGGCGTACCTGAAGCCGGGCGCCATCATCACGCTCGGCAAGGTCGAGCTGAAGGCGCGGCCGTTCAGGGAGCGCCTCGAGCTCGCGCCGAGCGACAGCCCGCGGTTTGGTGAGCTGGTCGGCAAGAGCGTCGCGATGCGCGAGCTGTTCGGGCTGCTGCAACGGCTCGCCGCGACGGAGGAGCCGGTGCTGATCAGCGGCGAGGCGGGCACGGGCAAGGACGCGCTCGCCCGCGCGATCCACGCGGCGAGCCCGCGCGCGAGCAAGCCGTTCGTCGTCGGCAGCTGCGGCGTCGGGGTCGGGACGCTGCTCGAGAGCGAGCTCTTCGGTCACGAGAAGGGCGCGTTCGCGGGCGCGACGGCGCTGCGTCAGGGCGCGTTCGAGCTCGCGCACGGCGGGACGCTCTGGCTCGACGACGTCGCGGAGTTGCCGCTCGAGGTGCAGCCGAAGGTGCTGCGCGTGCTCGAGCAACGCACGCTCCGGCGCATCGGCGGACACAAGGATGTGCGGGTCGATGTGCGCGTGCTCGCCGGGTGCGAGCGCCCGCTGAGGCACGAGGTGGAGCGCGGGAAGTTCAGCAAAGATCTCTGGTTCCGCCTCGCGCTGGTGCCCGTGGAGCTGCCGCCGCTCCGCGAGCGTCGCGAGGATGTGCCGATGCTCGTCGAGGCGCTGCTCGAGCGGCTGAGCGCGCAGTCCGCGACGCGAGCGCCGCTGAGACTCACCGCGCCCGTGCTCGAGGCGCTCAGCCGACACGACTGGCCCGGCAACGTGCGCGAGCTTCGCGACGTGCTCGAGCGCGCCGCGTCCGTCGCGCGCCCGGCGGCGAGCGACGAGCTCGGGCCGAGCGCGCTACCGCTGCTCTACGCGGGGGCGAGCGGCGTGACG
Source organism: uncultured Sandaracinus sp. (assembly GCA_903896985.1). Classification (GTDB taxonomy): domain Bacteria; phylum Myxococcota_A; class Polyangia; order Polyangiales; family JADJQN01; genus CAIUAC01. Next base: position 23,315 of record CAIUAC010001057.1, on the reverse strand, counting down.
CGCGCCGACGAGGGCGCGGCGGGGCTGCCCGCGTTCGTCGCAGCGCAGAGCTATCGAGCGACGCGCGCGGAGTGGGAGGCGGCGTTCGAGCAGCGCTATGTCACGTGGCTGCTCGAGCGACACGAGGGGAACATCTCGGCGGCCGCGCGCGGGGCCGACATGGACCGCAAGTACCTGCACAAGCTCCTGAAGAAGCACGGCCTGCACCCGAGCGGTCGCAAGGAGCCGTAGCGTCCGGCGCGAGCGCGGGGCGGCCGTCGGCTGACGAGGGCACGCGCCGACGCGCTTGGCTCGCGGCGCGCTTTGGTGTCAGCTTCGCGGCCGTGAACACCTACTTCGCGCGCGCTCTCTCGGTCCTGCTGGTGCTCTCGGGGCTCACCGCCTGCGGCGACGACGACGTCAGCCCGGCGACGGACGGAGGCCTCGACGGCGGCCCGCCCGACGCTGCGCCGGTCGACGGCGGCCCGCGCCCGGAGGCGTTCATCGAGCTCGGCTCCTCGTCGGAGGGCATCGCGCTCGGGCACACGGCCGCCGGCGCGCCGGTGCTCTACGTCGGCGCGCGCGACGGGCGCATCGTGCGCGTCACCCCGGACGGCGTGATGACGGACGTCGCGGTCATCGACTCGCCGGTCGGCATCGCGGTCCGCGCGACGGGCGAGCTCCTCGCGTGCGGCAGCACCGGGCCCGAGGCGACGGCGCCGTCGGTGCTCTTCGAGATCGACCCCGCGACCGGCGTCAAGACCGTGCTCGTCGCGACCGCGCCCGACGGCTCGCCGCTCGGCCTCTGCAACTACGTCGCCGTCGCGCCGGACGACTCGCTCGTGTTCTCGGACAGCGCCGGGAACAAGCTCTATCGCGCCGCCGCAGACGGCACGGGCCTCACGCTCGTCACCGACGCGATCGAGTTCCCGAATGGCCTCGCCTTCTCGCCCGACGGCAACACGCTCTACGTCGCGTCTTGGTCCGGCAACGCGCTCTTCTCGCTCGCGTTCGACCGCGCGACGGGCACCTACGGCACGCCGACCTCGGTGCTGAGCGGCGTCGCCGGCATCGACGGACTCGTCACGCTCGCGGACGGGACGGTGGTCCTCGTCACGTCTACGTCGGGCGTGCAACGCTTCACGGCGGGCGCCGCCGCGGAGCTGCTGTTTCCGCCGCGCGTCTTCACGCTCCCGGCCAACGGGGTCGTCGGTGACGAGGCGTTCGGCGTGCACAGCCTCTACCTGACGAGCGTCACGCGGACGTCCATCCAGCGCATCACGATCGACGGGACGGGCGTCGCGCTGCCGGTGCGCTGAGGCGTTCCGACGATGCGCGTCGCGCGCGGTCGGCGTACCCTCGGCGGCGCACCATGTCTGAGCACTTTCTCCGAGACGCACGCCTGACGACGTCCTTCCGCGTGATGCGCTGGGGCCTCGGCCTCGGCGACGATCCTGCGGCGTGCGAGACGCTGCTGGCGCACTACGACGAGCCGCACCGCGCCTATCACACGGGCGCGCACGTGCAGGCGTGTCTGCGGCTCTACGACGGGATGCGCGCGCTCGCTTGGCGCGGCTCCGAGGTGGAGTGCGCGCTGCTCTACCACGACGCGATCTACGACCCGACGTCGCGCGACAACGAGGCGAAGAGCGCCGCGCTCGCGCGCGCAGACCTCGAGCGCGCCGGCTGCGCGGAGGACGTCGTCGCGCGGATCGAGCGGGCGATCCTCGCGACGCGCACGCACGAGCTCGGCGCCACGCCGGACGACGCGCCGGGCGTGCTCGCGGACCTCGCGCTCGTCCTCGACCTCGACCTCGCCGTGCTCGCGGCGGACGTCGACACCTATCGCGTATACAGCGAGGGCGTGCGCAGCGAGCACGCGCACGTGAGCGACGCGCTCTACCGCGCCGGGCGGAGCGCGTTCCTCCGCGAGATCTTGGCGCGCGAGCGCTGGTACTGGACGAGCGAGCTCCACGCGCGCTTCGAGGCGCGAGCCCGCGCGAACGTGCTCCGCGAGCTCGAGCTGCTCGAGAGCGGCGCGCCCTCGAACGACGCGACGTAGCCTCGACCGAACGACGAGCCGACGCGCTACGGACGCAGGAAGCAGCCGCCGCTGCAGCCCGGGGTGCCCGGCGCGCAGGTCGGCTCGCAGCGGTTCTCGCAGCCGGGAATGCCGCACGGATAGCAGCACGAGAGGCCAGCCCCGCAGGCGGCGGCACCCGGCACGCAGACATCGCCGCTGCCCGCCGTGTAGGTCGACGTGCAGAGCCCGGCGAGGCAGTCGACGCGCACCGGGTGCACGCCGTCAGCCACGGTGCCGTCGTCGGCGGCGGTCGTGAGCGCCGGGCAGCGGCAGCTCGGGTACATCCCGCGGCAGACCGCCTCGGAGGCGTCGAACGCGCTCTGCGCGTCCGCGCGGACCCCGAGCGCCACGAGGGTGCCGCAGCAGTTGAGCTGGTGCTCGACGACCGCGCAGTCCGTCGCCAGCGTGCAGCTGCGCGCGAAGCTCGGGAACGTCGAGTCGCCAGCGCCCGTGCAGCTGATGACCGGCCCGGCGTCGGGCGCACCGGCGTCCGTGCCCGCGTCGACCTCGCTGCCGGAGTCCACGTCCGCACCCGCGTCGACGTCCGCGCCGGCGTCGACGTCTGAGCCGGCGTCAGCGCCCGCGTCGTGCCCGCCGTCGACGCCGACGGGCGGTGCGTCGTCGCCTCCACAGCCGAGCGAGAGGGAAGAAAGGGCGAGCGAGAGGAGCAGCCCGAGGCGCAGAGTCGAAGAGGTCATGGGCGCCAGGATAAGCTAGCCCGTCAGGCGACGCACCCGCTCATGCCGCGCCGTACATCGCCTCGCGCACCGCGTTCGCAAGCTCCTTCGGGCGATACGGCTTCTGCAGGAGCGTGTCGTTCCGAACGGCGGAGCCCTCGGCGAAGTGCTCGGCCGTGTAGCCCGACACGAAGAGCGCCTTGAGCTCCGGCCAGCGCTTCCGCAGGAGCGCGACGACCGCGGGCCCGTCGAGGTCGGGCATCACGACGTCCGACACCACGAGGTCGATGCTCTCGCGCGCAGCAGCCAGCGACAGGGCTGTCGCGCCGTCCTGGGCGACGAGCACGTGGTAGCCGTAGCTCTCGAGGATGCGCACCGTCGCGCGCCGCACGCCGGGCTCGTCCTCGACGACGAGGATCGTCTCCTTCGCCTGCGAGAGGCGCGGCGGGATCGACGACACGGGCGTAGCGGCAGACCGCGCGGGCTGCGCGACGCGCGGCAGCCAGACCTCGAAGGTGCTCCCCGCGCCCGGCGCCGACGCGACCTCGATGACGCCTCCGTGCTGCGTGACGATCCCGTGAGCGACCGCGAGGCCGAGGCCCGTCCCTTGCCCGACGGGCTTGGTCGTGAAGAACGGGTCGAAGACGGCCGCCTTCGTGCGCTCGTCCATGCCCGTGCCGGTATCGCTGACGAGGACGCGCACATAGGCGCCAGCCTCGACGCCGCGCGCCCGCGCCTCCTCGGCCGTCAGCGCGCCGTCGAGGACCGCCAAGCGGAGCGTGCCGCCGTTGGGCATCGCGTCGCAGGCGTTGATCGCGAGGTTGAGCAGGACCTGCTCGATCTGCCCGCGGTCGACCAGGACCGTCGAGTCGCGCCAGTTCGCGTCCATCACGACGCGGACCTTCTCGCCCGCGACCCGCGCGAGCATCCGGTCGAGCCCGCGTGTGATCTCCGCCGCGTCGACGGGCGCTCGCTCGAGCGTCTGCTTACGCCCAAAGGCGAGCAGGCCGCGCGTCAGCGCCGCCGCGCGGTCCGCGGCGTCGGACGCGTCGCGCAAGGCGTCGTCGGCGGCGGGGTCGTGCGTGAGGCGCTGGCTCGCGACCTCCAAGCTCGCGCGCAGCACCGTCAACAAGTTATTGAAATCATGTGCAATACCGCCCGCGAGGCGGCCGACCGCCTCCATCTTCTGCGCCTGCCGGAGCTGGTCGCCGAGGCCCGCGCTCGCGGCCTCCGCGCGGCGGCGCTCGGCCAGCTCAATCTGCAGCTCCGCGGTGCGCTCCTCGACCTTGCGGTCGAGGTCTCGGCGCGCGACGCCGGCCTCCGAGAGCGCTGCCTCGAGCACTTGCTCGCGCGCGCGGTCGGCGACGCGTAGCTCCGCGAGGCGCAGATTCGTCCGCGTCCGCGCGTGGTGGAGGACGATGGCCACGGCGCAGCTGACCGTCACCACAAACACATGGTGCGAGTAGACGAGCGGCTCGGGCCAGGCGACCAGCATCACCGCCCAGCCGAGCACGTTCGCCCCGACGGTCGCGAACGCCAGCCGCGTCGCGAGGATCACGTTGCCGGCGACGATCACGGCGAAGCCCATGTACACGCTGACGAACGCGTCGTGCTGCAGGACGGCGGAGAGCATCACCGAGACGGCGCTCCCGACGAGCAGCAGCAAGCCACCGACGCCCAGCGCTCGGGAGCCGAGCCAGCGCCGCCGGTGTCCGAGCCAGACCGCGGCCGCGCCCACCGCCATCAGGACGTCGGAGGCGAGGATCGGCGCGCGAATCGCCGGGTCCAGCACGAGCAGGTTGTAGAGGAAGAACGACGTGAAGAGCAGAGCGATCGCGGCCGTGCCGCTGGGGAGCGCGTCGAGCGAGATCAGCTCGAGCTCTCTCGCGGCACCCGCGGGCGGCGCGCTCTTGATGCTCCCGGTGTCCATGGGGGGTCGTCTTGGCAGCACGCCAAGAACGGCCGACCTCGGCTGGGCTCAAGGCGGCCTCCAGCGTTTCTCGCAAGGGGACGCCGCGAGGAGCGGCGCGCGGACCGCCCGGTCAGGCCACGGCGACGGCGTCGGGCTGCTTCTCGGGCCGCGTCGCGTCGATGCCGGAGACCGCGAAGCACGCCGCCTCGACCCGCTCGAGCGTGGGGAACTGCGCGGTATCGCAGCCGAAACGCCGCGCCGCGTACAGCTGCGGGACGAGACAGACGTCGGCGAGCGTCGGGGTCTGACCGACCAGGAACGTCCCGACCGTCTCCTGCGCGAGCGCCTCGAGGGCCGCGAGCCCGCGCTCGTTCCACTTCTTGGCCCAGGCGAGCTTGTCGCCGCCGAGGCGCTCGACCTCCGCGAACACGGGGAGGTTCTGGAGCGGCTGAATGCCAGCGTTGATCCCCTCGGCGAGCTGCCGGACGCGCGCGCGCAGGTACGGGTCGGTGGGCAGCAAGCGCGGACCGCCGCGCGTCGTCTCGTCGAGGTACTCGACGATCGCGAGCGACTGCGAGAGAAAGCGCGACTCGCCGCCCTCGACGAGCTCGAGCGTAGGGACCTGCCGCATCGGGTTGAGCGCGCCGAACTCCGGGCGGTTCTGCTCGCCGCCGTCCCGGACGATGTTCACCGACACGTACTCGTAGGCGAGCCCCTTGAGCGCGAACGCGATCCGCACGCGCCAGCTCGCGCTCGAGCGCCAGTAGTTGTGCAGGCGATACGTGGTCGTCATCGGGCTCACTCGGAGGGTGGAGGGGGGACTGCGTTCGGGTCGGCCAAGCGGAATGACCGGAAGAGGCGCTCGCGCACGGCGTCCTCGCCCGCGGGGGCGTCGAGCGGCGCGCTGTACGCGACGGAGACGACGCGGCTCTCGGCCATCGCGAAGAGCGTGTACAGCCGACACGCGGGCTCCCCGCGCGCTGCTGCGGCGCGATCGACTGCGGAGACGGGGTGCGCGACGACGCAGGCGCGGTGCCCCTCGATCACGCGCCACTCGACGCTCTCGACGTCCTCCGCGCAGCTGGAGGCGAGGCGCTCGCCATCACGGAGGCGATCGTGCGGGTCGACGACGCCGACCGTCGCGCTGCGGCAGCCCGTCAGGTCGCGGACGACGTAATAGTCGTTGCCGAAGCCTCCCGACTGATCGGGCACCGCGGGCAGCTCGACGGAGACTCCCTCGAGGCTCGGCACGGCGAAGCGAGCCCAGCGCGCGTCGGCGCGAAACTGCGTCGCGTCGACGCTCGTGCCGTACGCGAGGCGCTCCTCACCGCCGCCGCAGCCCGCGCCTAGCGCCGCCGCCACGGCGACGAGCGCGGTGACGACGAGCGCCCCGTCGCGGAGGCGGTCGAGCGGGGCGGCTGGCTTCATGGCGAGTCCACTCATAGCAGGAGTCTGCGCGATGCACTCACGGTGTGCGCTCGCGCTCCGTGACCCGTGGGCTCAGCCGTCGCTCGCAGCCCGGGCCGCGCGCATCTGCCGATGCTGCCGTCGCTGCAGGCGCTGTCGCTCGGCGCTGAGGCGCTCGCGTCGAGCGATCAGCCGAGCCGCGCGCGAGTGACCGACGCGCGCCGCGGGATCGCCGCTCGCGTACGCCGCCTTCTCTTGAAGCTCGGCGGCGGCGACCGTCGCGTCGGGCGCCTCTCCGCGGGCGCGCGCTTCCTCGTCGGCGCGGGTCGCGACGGTCCCCAGGATCTGCCTGACGCGGCCCCGACGACCCGAGCGCGCGTAGTCGACCCAGAAGTAGCTCTCGGCGCGCACGTCGAGGTGCACGAAGCCGCTGCGCGGATAGATGCCGACGCCGACGAAGCCGAGCGTCCGCACGTACGTCGCTAGCTCGGTCATCGAGACGCCGGGCACGACGAAGTCGATCGCGCGACCGTGCGTGTGCCGGCTCGTCGCGCGGCCGTCTCGATAGCCGCTGAGGAGCTCGACCTGCGTCGCGTCGAAGTGCCGCATCGTCGTGTAGACGAGGTCGAGCAGGTGCGTCGAGATCGGGTACTGGCTGTGGAAGTCGTCCTCGCGCCACGCGAACGCCTGCCGCGCGGTCTCGAGATCCGCGGCGTCGAAGCCACCGCTCGCGGTGCTCGGCGTCAGGGTGAAGGTCGCTCCGCCGTGCGCGCGACGGAGGACGAGCGGCGCGACGGTCGGCGAGTCGGCGCGCGCGGCGGTCGGCGAGTCGGCGCGGGCGACGGAGGCTCCGAGGAGCGCTCCGGCCAGGGCGAGCGTGAGCAGGAACGGCGCGGCGGGCGCTCGCTTCATGGCGCGATACTTTGCGTCTTGGGGCGGGAGCAGGCGGTACATCTTCGGGCCCTTCCAGTGCTGCGTTCGGGGTCTGTGGCGCACCCAGATCTAGGAACGAGCTAGCAGCAAATCAACCTCGGGAGCAATGCCTTGCGTGAAAGCCTCGTGATCACGGGTGGTTAGCGGACACACTTTCCGGCCTCTGCGGGCCCTCGCTCTCCCGCGGGGCGCGAAGTAGAGTGCGCGTCGCTTTTCGCCTATTTGCCCACGGAGCGCTCTGAGCATGGCCGAGACGAAGGATTCCCGAGCGAAGAAGAAGGCCGCGACCGAGCCGGCGCGGAGCCCAGGGAGCGGGGTGCGCGTGCACCGACTCCGGGGCGGCGCGCTCTTCGTGCTCGGCACGCTCGCAGCGTTCCTGATGATGGCGAACGGCGGACAGCTCTGGCGCGGGCCGCTCTGGGGGCTGCTCTCGATGCTCGTCGCCGCCGTGGGGCTGGTCGATCTGCTCGGGCTGCTCGTGCCGACCGACCGCGCGACCGACTCCGTGCCGCTCGGCGCGACGCAGCTTGGGCGCGCCGAGGGCGAGCCGATGTGGATGTCGCCGAAGGTGACGATCCCGCTCGCGGTGCTGCTCGTCGTCGTGCTCGGCCCGCTGCTCGGCTACAAGCACCTGCCGTGGGTGCTCGTCGCGGCGCTCGCCGCGCTCGTGCCGTCGGCCCTGCGCCGCCCGTCGTGGCTGGTCTTCGTCATCGGCTCGGCGATCATGCTGCCGGCGCTCGGCGTCTACGGCCTCTGGGACCCGTGGGAGACGCACTACGGCGAGGTCGGCCGCGAGATCCTCTCGCGTGACGACTGGATCAGCCTGTGGTGGGCGCAGGAAGACTGGTTCTGGTCGAAGCCGATCCTGATCTTCTGGGCGAACGCGCTCAGCATGGGCGTCTTCGGGCACGACTACCGCCCCGACGCCTTCAACGCGCACCCCGAGTGGGCGCTGCGTATGCCGGTGTACATCGTCTGCACGATCGCGCTCCTGGCCGTCTACGCCGCCGTCGCGCGCATCTACGGCAAGCGCGCGGGCGTCGTCTCTGCGCTCGTGCTGGCGACGATGCCGCACTTCTTCCTGCTGTCGCACCAGGCGATCACGGACCCGTACTTCGTCGGGCTGATGACGACCGCGATGGCGTTCTTCATCCTCGCGCTCGCGGAAGACCCTGCGCGCGAGGTGCTGCGCTACCGCCTCGGGCCAGTCGCCGTGTCCGTGCAGGGGCTCCTGCTCGGGCTGGTCGCGCTGATCGGCGTGCCGCAGGTCCTCTACCTCGCCTCGCGCAACGTCACGATGGTCACGCCGGGCAAGTTCGCCTGGCACCACGACGTCTTCGTCTTCGGCTCCGCGGGCAACGGCAACGTGCCCGGCAACAAGCCGCTGCACGACGAGACGCCGGTCTTCGATCACCTCCTCGCGCAGCCGATGGCGCAGGCGCTCTACTGGGCGATCGGCCTCGCCGCGCTCGTCTGGCTCATCCGCCGTGAGAAGAAGGCGCGCGGCCTCGCGATGTTCGCGTTCTACGTGTTCTGCGCGCTCGCCTTCATGGCGAAGGGCATCCCCGGCTTTGCGCTGCCGGGGCTGGTCGCGCTCTTCTGGCTGCTCGCGACGCGGCGCTGGTCGCTGCTGCTCGACGGGCACCTCAAGGTCGCCTCCGGGATGCTGACGGTCGCCGTCCTCAGCCTGCCCTGGTTCGTCGCGATGTACCTGCGGCACGGGCCAGCGTTCACCGACCGGCTGCTCGTGCACGATCACCTCAACCGGCTCGCCTCTGGCGTGCACGGCGACAACGGCACGATCGCGTACTTCATCGAGCAGCTAGGCGTCGCGATGTTCCCGTGGGTCGCGCTCGCGCCCGCCGCGCTGACGAGCTTCCTGCACCTCGGCGTGCAAGCCGTGAAGCGCGTCGCGAGCAGCGTGGCGACCGACGCGACCGACGCGACGGCCGCGACGAGCGCGGTGCCGTCCGCGGACGCGCTCCCGCTGGCGGCGAGCGACGACGCGACCGCGACGCCGGAGACCGCGGTGCTGGCGTCCGCAGCACCGAGCGGCGCTGCGCTGAGCGGCCCTGCGCCGAGCGACGACGCCGGGCAAGCCCTGCGCGGGGAGGTCACGACGCTCGTCGCGCTCTGGTTCATCGCCGGCTTCGTGCTCTTCAGCGCGATGGTGACGAAGTTCCACCACTACATCTTCCCCGTGGTGCCGCCGGCGGCGATCCTGATCGGGCTCGTCGTCAACCAGATGCTCGGGAACACGGCGGAGCGCCTCGCGCTGCGCGAGCGTGTCCTCGGCACCGTCGCCGCTGGCCTCGCGCCGGTCGCGCTCGTGCTCGGCGTCGCTGGGCTCTTCGGCGACGTGCGCGGCGCGATGGACTTCGACGCCGTCCCGGTCGCCGCGCGGCAGACCTGGGTCCTCGCGCACCCTTGGCCGCTCAGCGTCTGCATCCCGCTGATCGCGCTCGGCGTCGGGCTCTTCGTCGCCTCGTATTGGCTGCTCGTGCACCGCGCCGCGAAGGCGACCGACCGCACCTCCGGCCTGCCGACCGGCTGGAAGTTCTACGGCACGACGACCGCCCTCGCGGCCGCGCCGGTCCTCTGCGCGTTCGTCGCGCGCGACCTCGGCTGGGTCACGCCGACGCGCCCCGGCGGCTACGAGCGGCTGATCGATCTCTTCGTCTACAACTACTCGCGCGAGTGGCCGAACGTCTTCGACTACCGCCCGATCCTGACCGGCTTCGGCCTCGTCGCGACGCTGCTCTTCGCGGTCGCCGTCGTGCGCGCGCTGCGCCCCGTCGCCGCCCGCGCCGTGCTCGGGCTCGCCATCCTCTTCGCCGTGTGGGGGCTCGACATCTACCTCGTCGATCTCTCGCCGCACTGGGCGCAGAACTACGTCATCGGGCAGTACTACGCGCGCCGTCACTCCGCGGCGGACCCGCTCGTCGCCTGGCAGATGAACTGGAAGGGCGAGAATTTCTACACGGGCAACCACGTCAACGTGTTCGTCGATCTCGACAACACGAAGCTGCGCACGTGGATGACGGAGAACGCGGGCAAGCACGCGTACGTCATGCTCGAGCACAGCCGCCTGCCCGGCTTCCGCTCCTTCGCCGCCCCGCGCGCCGTCCACGAGGTCACGGGACCGAGGGACAACAACAAGTTCCTGATGGTCGAGCTCGACCTCTGAGCGCGCCCGCACCGAACGCCTGACGACCCCACGACACCCGGCTCACCAGACGGCGAGCGCGGGTGTCGTCGTGTTCAGGTGCAGCCCTCGAGCGCGCGCAGCCGCGCGATCTCGTCGAGCAGCGTCGGGTCCATCACCAGCGCTTGGATCGCGTCGTCCTCGATGCCGAGAGAGGGGTCGTCCGCCGTCAGCCCGAGGTAGAGCCAGGCGCGCCCCCAGAGCGTCAGGATCGCGTGGCGCCACACGGCGTCGTTCGCGATGCGCGTGTAGGCGCTCGGATAGTCCAGCCGGGCCATGTGCAGATAGCGCGTCGTGTACCAGAGGAACGTCAGGATCCCGTCGCGCGCGCTCGTCGAGTAGCCCGACGGGCGGCGGTCGGCGAAGGCGTAGTCGGTCGCGAGCGAATTGACGTACTGCACGACCTCGTCGAACAGCATGTTGAAGCCCTGATCGCCGCCCTCGAAGGTCGAGTTCGTCGGGTCGCCGTCGAGGTAGACGTCGGCGTAGGAGTCGCAGCCCGAGTACACGCCCGGCGCGCAAGGGGCGCGGCTCGGCTGGTACGCGTCGCCGCGGATCAAGCTGCGCGGGAAGGTGTCGCCGCCGCGCGCCGTCGTGTCGCCGCTCGTCGCGCTCAGCGTGAGGTCGGCGTTGACCTCGTAGACGTTCGTCGCCCCCGACGACTCGTGCCCATCCCAGAGGTGCCCGCACTCGTGCGTGATCGTGGAGAGCGAGTTGTAGAGGTCCGCCGCGCTCCCGGGCGAGCCCGCGAAGATCACCGAGCAGTCACCGAAGCCGGGGTTCATGCGCCCGCCCTGCACGAGCGCGAGGCCGAACGGATAGCGGCGCGCGAGCACGGTGTCGACGAACGCCGGGATGTCGCCGGTGAACGCGACGTCGTCGATCGCCGCCGTCGGATCGGGCATCGCCTCGCGGTAGAGGCCATCGACGCACGCGGGGTCGACGGGTCCGCTCGGGCCCGGTCCGGGCCCGCCGTCGGTGCGCGAACCGCCGTCGGTGGGCAGACCGCCGCCGTCAGCCGAGGGCGTCGGTCCCGGGCGGCGGTCGCTGCCGCAGCCGACGAGCGCGAGGAGGGCGAGCACTGCGGAGAGAACGCGAGCCGAGTGAAAGCGCATGGCCGAGCATACAAGCGGAGACCGCCGCTCGTCACGCGGGTGCAGTCGCGCGAAAACACGGGCAGAGTCCGTCCATGCACATCGCGAAGTCCCTGCGCACCGCGTCGAGGCGCGAGCTGCGCGCGCGCATCCTCGAGGGCCATCCCGTGGATCCGAAGGCCATCGAGGGCTTCGCCTACCGAGGCACGAGCCTCGGGCTCCCGGAGGTGATCAAGCGACTCACCTGGAAGACCTTCCAGAAGACGTTCTATCGGGAGAAGGCGACGGGACGGCTCCTCGGCTGGAACGTGCGCCTGCACCAAGACGGGCTCGACGCGCCGAGCCGCCCGCTGGTCAAAGACGGAAACCCCGTCTGCGTCTGGCACTACGAGGTGATCGAGCCGCGCGGCGTGCCGATGCCGAAGGGCTTCGATCGCGGGCTGATCATCGACTACTCGCGCGCAGAGAATCCGCTGCTCGATCCCACGCGCCTGATGAAGGACCCGCTCGTCGCGCTCACGCGCGGCAACTACGACGAATTGCTCGGCGTGAGCTACGCGGTCGTCGGCGGCGTGTGCATCGAGACGCCCGCGTACTTCACGCTCGAGCGCGAGCGGCCGATCGCCTACGTCCCGTACAGGAGCCTGAAGTGAGCGTCGTCGAGACCGTCGCGCGGCTGCCGCTGCTCCCGCACGAGCGCGCGTGGCTCGAGCGGATCTTCGAGGCGATGCTGCCGGCCGAGACCGCCGGGCTCCCGACCTTCGACGCGAGCCGACACGCCGACCTCTGCCGCACGCTCGAGGAGGCGACCGGCGCGACGTTCTTGCCGGGGCTGCGGGTGATGCTGCACGCGCTCGCGGTGCTGCCGCTCGGCTACGCGGGCTATCGGCGCACGTTCTTCGCGCTCCCCGTCGACGGGCGGCGCGCGTTCCTCGCGGAGCTGGCGCGCGAGCCTGGCTATCTGCCGCGGCAGCTCGTCGCGGCGCTGAAGATCCTCGCGTGCTTCGCGTACTTCGAGAGCCCGTTCGTGCGCGCGAATTTCGACCTGCGCCCGGTCACGCGGGCGCCGATGGGGCGGCCATGAGCGCGCTCGTTCACCTCGATGGGCGGGAGGTCCGCGCGACGCTGCGCATGAGCGCCGAGGTCGTCGTCGTCGGCAGCGGCCCCGCGGGCGCGGCCGTCGCGCGTCGCCTCGCGCGGGACGGAGTGCGCGTCGTCGTGCTCGAGGAGGGGCACCACGTCGAGCCGCAGGACTTCGAGAGCACCGGACTGCGCGCGATGGCCTCGCTCTATCGCGACATGGGCACGTCGATCGCCTTCGGGAACAGCCCGATGCCGTATCTGCAAGGTCGCGCGGTCGGCGGCACCTCGGTCGTCAACGGCGCGATCTGCTGGAACTTCCCGAAGCCCGTGCACGACGCCTGGGCCCAAGCCGACCGCGCCCTCGGCGAGGCGCTCCCCTTCGAGGCGATCACGCGCGCGGAGACCGAGCTCGAGGCGCGCCTCGGCGTGCATCCCACCGAGGAGCACGTCGCCGGACAGAAGAACCTCCTGATGGCGAGGGGTGCGGACGCGCTCGGCGTCGAGCACCGTCCGATCCGCAGAAACACCGCGGGCTGCCTCGGGAGCGGCCGCTGCCTCCAAGGCTGCCCGCACGGCGCGAAGCTCTCGATGGACCTGACGCTGCTCCCCGACGCCGTGCGCGACGGCGCTCAGCTCGTGTCGGGCGTGACCGTGACGCACGTGCTCTCGGACGCGCGCGGTGCCTACGGAGTGCGCGGCCGCTCCGCCGCCGGAGCGCAGGTCGAGGTGCGGGCGACTCGAGCCGTGGTGCTCGCCGCGAGTGCCATTCAGACTCCCGTGCTCCTGCGGCAGAGTGGCATTTCCCAGGGCCCAGTCGGAGACGGCCTGATGGCCCATCCGGGCGTGTCGGTGACGGGGCGCTTCGACACGGTCGTGCGCAACTTCGTGGGCGCGACGCAGGGACACGAGGTGACCGGCTTTCGGCCGGAGGGGCTCAAGCTCGAGGCGCTCGGCTTCGATCTCAGCATCCTGACGAGCCGACTCCCAGGCGTCGGCCTGGAGCTCGCGCGCAGGGTCGCGGAGCTCGATCAATATGCCGTCTACGGCGCCGCCATTCGGGCGGAGGGCACGGGCAAGGTGCGACCCGGCCCGCTCGGCCCGCTCGTGCGCTACGACCTCACGGAGGAGGACGTCCGCAAGGCGCGGCGCGGCGTGCGCAGGCTCGGCGAGGTGCTCCTCGCGGCCGGCGCGACCGAGGTCTACCCAGGGATTCCGGGCTTCGACTCGGTCGTGCGCGACCCGCGCCGAATGGCCGCGATCGACGACGAGGGCTCGCTCGACCCGAAGGCCTACACGATGTCGATGACGCACCTCTTCGGCACCGCGCGCATGGGCAGCGACCGCGCGCACTGCGTCGTCGGACCGGACTTCCAACACCACCACGTCGACCGGCTCTACGTCGCTGACTCGAGCGTCTTTCCGTCGAACCTCGGGGTCAATCCGCAGCTCCCGATCATGGCCCTCGCGCACCTCTGCGCCGAGCGCATCCTCGCCTGAGCCCCGCGGCCTCGCCTACGGGCTCGCGCTCCGCAGCACGAGCTCCACCCAGGTGCCGTCGGGCAACAGCGGCTCGACCGCGCGCAAGAGCAGGCGCTGCCCGAACACGTGCACGGTGAGCGCGACGCCGACGACGAGCCACGACGCGAGCGCGCTCGTGCCGCACGCGACGCGGGCCGTCGCGCGCATCGAGAACAGCATCGCGAGGCGCGGCGCGAGCAGCCACGCCATGTACGCCGCGGGCGCGAGCTGCGGCGCCGAGAGCGACACGAGCAGCGCCGTCACCGCGAGCACCGGCGAGAGCCACGCGCGATAGAGAAAGAGCCGCACGCCCGCGCGCCAGCGGTCGGGCGCGCCGTACGCGCGCGCCAACGTGATGAACGGCGCGGCGAGCAACAGCAGCTCACCGAACTCGATGCCGACGCCGAGCGAGCACGCGAGCGCGACGTCCCGCGCGATCAGCGCGCTCGACGCGTGTCCGAGCACCTGCACGACGAAGCCCGGCGCGACCGAGAGCGTGTGCGTGTACTCCACCGTCGCGAACACCGCGATGAACGGCAAGGTCGTCAGGAGCGCGAAGGCGAGCGCCGGGGGCAGCCCACCCTGCGCGAGCGCGGGCGCGGCGAGCGTTGGGCGAAATACGTCGAGGAGCGTGCCGAGGACGCGCGACGCGAGCCCGCGCGACGCGTCCTCCCAGGCTACGAGGGTGGGTACCTCGGGCTCGCTCAAGCCATCTCGAGCAAGAGGCGATCGGGCTCTTCGAGGAAGCCGATCACGTCATACGCGAACGCCGCGCCGACGTGCCCGTCGACGATGCGGTGATCGAACGAGAGCGACAGCAGCATGATCTCACCGATCACGATCTGACCATCGCGCACGACGGGGCGCTGCTTGATCTGATGCACGCCGAGAATCCCGACCTCGGGGAAGTTGAGCACGGGAGTCGCGAACAACCCCCCTTGCTTGCCGAGCGAGGTGATCGTGAAGGTCGAGCCCGAGAGCTCCGCAGAGGCGAGCGTGCCTGCGCGCGCGCCCGTGCCGAGGCGGTCGATCTCCCGCGAGATCTCGAGCAGCGAGAGCTTGTCGGCGTTCTTGACGACCGGGACCATCAGGCCCTGGTCGGTCGAGGCGGCGATACCGATGTTGTAGTAGTGCCGAGTGACGAGCTCGTTCGTCACCTCGTCGAGCGCGCTGTTGAGCACGGGGTGCCGCTTCAGCGCCGCGATCACGGCCTTCACGATGAAGGGCAGGAAGGTCAGCCTGGTGCCCACCGCGTCGGTGTGCGGGCGCAGGCGCGCGTGCATCTCCTTCAACCGCCCGACGTCGCACTCCTCGACGAAGGTGAAGTGCGCCGCCGTGTTCGTCGACGTCTGCATACGCTCGGCGATCTTCCGACGAATGCCGACGAAGGGCTTACGCACTTCCTTCGCGGACTGCTCTGCGGTCGGCGCGACGATGCCCATCGGCGCACGCCCGGTGAGCCCCGGTACGCCCGCGCCGCCGACGCCGCGCACCGTCGCAGGCACTTGGCCGTAGGCGTGCGACTGCGCGCTGCTCGCGCCGCCCGCCGTGAACGCCGTGACGTCCTCGCGCGTGACGCGACCGTTGGCGCCGCTCGGCCGCACGTTCCGCAGGTCGACGCCCGCCTCGCGCGCGAGCTTGCGAGTCGCGGGCGTCGCGAGGGGCTTTTCGGCGAAATACGCCGGCTGCGCGCTCGCGACAGGCGCACTCGCGACAGGCACGCTCGGCGGCGCGGGGTGCACCGTCGCGCCGCTGGCGGCGGGCTTCTTCGAGAAGAAGCTCGAGCCCGGCAGCGACTCTCGGATGTCCCCGACGGCCGTCGCCGCGGGACCATCGGCCTTCGCGGGCGCGCTCGGCACGTTGGCGGCCACCGCCGTGTGCATCGCGGGCGCGGGCGGCGGCGCTGCGGCGGTCTGCGCCGTGGCAGCGTTCCCAGCGGCGGCCATGTCGATCTGCACGAGGACCGCGCCGACCTTGACGACCTGCCCGACGGTGCCGCCGAGCATGACGATCGTGCCCGCCTTGGGCGCGCCGATCATCACGCTCGCCTTGTCCGTCATGACCTCGACCATCGGGTCGTCCTCTTTGACGACGTCGCCGGTCTTCACGTGCCAGGCGACGACCTCGCCCTCGGTCACACCCTCGCCGATGTCCGGCAGTCTGAAATCGAAGATCGCCATATTCTGCCTCGGAGCTAGCTACTTTAGAACTTCGCGGTCTCGATGAGCGCCGGCGTGATCCGATGCTGCAGAGGCAGGTAGTCTGTCTCGAGGGTGTACGGGAACGGCGTGTCCCAACCCGTGACGCGCACCGGCGGCGCCTCGAGGTGCAGGAAGGCTTTCTCCCCGATCAGCGTGAGGATCTCCGCGCCGAAGCCGCAGGTCTTGGGCGCCTCGTGCACGACGACGATGCGCCCGGTCTTCTTGACGCTCTCGACGATGGTGTCGAGGTCGATCGGCCAGAGCGTGCGCAGGTCGATGACCTCGGTCTCGATGCCATGGCTCGCCGCGACCTCCTCGGCCGACGCGAGCACCTCGTAGAGCATCGCGCCCCAGGCGACCACGGTGACGTGCTTGCCCTCGCGCACGACCTTCGCCTCGGAGAGCGGCACGGTGTAGTCGCCCTCGGGCACCTCGCCCTTGGCCGCGCGATACACGCGCTTGGGCTCGAAGAAGAGGACTGGGTCTTCGTCTCGAATCGCCGAGAGCAGGAGTCCCTTCGCGTCGTAGGGATTCGACGGACACACCACCTTGAGACCGGGAGTGTGGATGAAGAGCGCCTCGGGCGACTGAGAGTGGTAGTGCCCGCCACGGATGCCGCCGCCAACCGGCGTGCGAATGACCATCGGACAGGTGTATTCGCCGCCCGAGCGATAGCGGTACTTCGCCGCCTCGCTGACGATCTGATCGAACGCCGGGAAGATGAAGTCCGAGAACTGAATCTCGGGCACCGGACGCAGGCCATAGAGCGCCATGCCGATCGCCGCGCCGATGATCCCGCCCTCCGCGAGCGGAGTGTCGATGACGCGATCCTCTCCGAACTCGTCGTAGAGGCCCTGCGTCACGCGGAAGACGCCGCCCACTTTGCCGACATCCTCACCCAGCACCAGCACGCGGTCATCGCGGCGCATCTCGAGGCGCAGCGCGTCGTTGATCGCCTGCACCATGTTCATCTCGGTCATCGGCCCTCGTCTCGTCGGTCTGAGGCGGTTATTCGGAAGAGCGGTCGGTCAGCGGTCGGTCGAGCGACTCGGCGCTCAGTGATGTGCCTTGGGGCGCGGCCCCTCGATGCACTCGCGCTCTTGCTCGCGCAGGTGCCAGGGCTTCTCGGCGTAGACGCCCTCGAACATCGACTCGAGGGACGGCTTCGGCGCCGCCTCGGCGGCCTCGACGCACGCCTTGATCTCGGCGTCGGTGTCCGCGCGCAGCTGCGCGTCCTCGGCGTCGGTGAGCGCGCCGAGCGTCTCGAGGTGCTTGCGGAGGCGGAGCAGCGGGTCGGCCTTGCGCCAGCCCTCGACCTCGCCCTCGGCGCGATACGCGCGCGGATCGTCGGAGGTCGAGTGACCGCTGAGCCGATAGGTCATCAGCTCGATCAGCGTCGGCCCGCCGCCCGCCGCCGCGAACTCCACCGCCGCGCGCACCGTCTTGTAGACGGCGAGCACGTCGTTGCCGTCGCAGCGCACCGCGGGCACTCCGTACGCGATGCCCTTCTCGGCGAAGGTGCGCGTCGCGCTCTGCTTCTCGCTCGGCACGCTGATCGCCCAGCCGTTGTTGCGGCAGAGCATCACCGTCGGCGTCTTGAAGACCCCGGCGAAGTTCATCGCCGTGTGGAACTCGCTCGACGACGTCGCGCCCTCGCCGAAGTACGCGCTCGTGACGAGGTCGTCCTTGCGCAGCTTCGCCGCCCAGGCGAAGCCGACCGCCTGCGTCATCTGCGTGCCGATCGGCGAGCTCACCGAGCCGAAGTGGTACGGCTTGCCGGTGTAGTGATCGGGCATCTGCCGACCCTTCGCCGGATCGTTGGCGTTGCCGAACATGTTGTCGAAGTACGCCTGAAGCGGCATCCCTCGCCAGAGCAGCGCGCCGAACTCGCGATAGCAGGGGAAGATCCAGTCCTGTGGGCGCATCGCCGCGGCGCTCGCGAGGATCGTCGCCTCCTCGCCGAGCGAGCCGATGTGAAAGCCGATGCGCCCCTGCCGCTGCAGCGTGACGAGCCGCTCGTCGATGAGGCGCGTGCGCACCATCGCGACGTAGAGGCTCTTGACGAGCGCGAGCGGGAGCCTCGGATCCTCTGCGGGGTCCGCCGTCCCGTCGTCGCGGATCACGCGCGCGATGCCGGCGAGGCTCGCCTCCGGCGTGCGAGGAGCGGGGACGCCGTGCGCGCCGCCGCCGTGATTGTTCTGCCCACCCGAGTCGACCTGCATCAAGTCACCACCTTCAAGCTGCGCTTCTGCCGCTTGCCATAGCTGTCATCGAACGTGCTCGGCACGCCGTGGAGAATGCCCTTGAGAAAGCCCTCTGCCGCCCGATAGCTCGAGCGCACCAGGGGCCCAGACGCGACGAACTGAAAGCCGAGCGCGGCGCCCGCCGCCTTGTAGCGCTCGAACTCCGCGGGCTCGACGTAGCGCAGCAGCTCCGCGTGCTTCGGCGAGGGGCGCAGATACTGGCCGATGGTGACGACGTCGACGTCCGCGGCGCGGAGGAGCGCGAGCGCCTCGAGCAGCTCGTCCTCGGTCTCGCCGCAGCCGACCATCAGGGAGGACTTCGTGTACTTCGCGCCCGCCGCCTTCGCCGTGCGGAGCACCTCGATCGAGCGCTCCCAGCTGCAGCGGTGGTCGCGCATCGTCTTCTGCAGGCGCGGCACGACCTCGACGTTGTGCGCGAACACGTCCGGGCGCCCCTCGAGGACGACCGTCTCGACGTCCGCAGCGACCCCGCCGAAGTCCCCGACGAGCGTCTCGACGAGCAGCTCGGGGGCGTAGTGCTTGATGCGCTGCACGGTCTGCGCGACGTGCGCGGCGCCGCCGTCGCTGAGGTCGTCGCGGTCGACCATCGTCAGCACGACGTACGCGAGGTCCAGCTCGCCGAGCGCGCGCCCGACGTGCTCAGGCTCCCGCGGGTCGTAGGCGCCGCGCGGGTTGCCCGTCGTCACGGCGCAGAACGAGCAGCCGCGCGTGCACATCTCGCCGAGGATCATCAGCGTCGCGGTGCCCTCGCCCCAGCACTCGCCGACGTTGGGGCAGCGCGCCTCTTCGCAGACGGTGTTCAGCTCGAGGCGGCGGAACGTCTCCTTGAGCTGCGCGTACCGCTCCCCGCCCGGCATACGGACCTTCAGCCAGTCAGGCTTCTTCGGGGCGGGGTGCGCAGGCTGCGTCATGGGGGCGTAACCTCGGGCCGCGACCGCTCGTCGTCCAGCCATCAGGCGTGCGAAACCTAGTCGTCCGCCGTGCGCGCTGTCAACCCGTCGGGCTGCCGATTTTGCGAGAAAACCGCGTCCGAGGCTTCCAACGCGTCAACATCCTTGACCTATTTCAGCCTGCCTGCGCGCTTGACCGTTGAGGACGCTGCGTGCTTCGCTGTGGCGGTCCTTTTCTTCTTCCCGCTTCCCAGGAGGTCCCCGTGCGCCGTGTTGCCACTGCCCTGCTCGCGCTCTTCGTGCTGACGGCCATCCCCTTCGCGCTGCCGCGCCTCGCCGCTGCGTGCGGTGGCTGCTTCGCGCCGACGGGCACGCCGAACATCGTGACGGCGCACCGCATGGCCGTGTCGCTCTCGGCGACCGAGACGACGCTCTGGGATCAGATCCAGTACGCGGGCGCGCCGGCGGACTTCGTCTGGGTGCTGCCCGTCGCGCCGGGCGTCGAGGTCCAGCTCGCGGACAACGCGTTCTTCGAGGCGCTGGCGCAGGGCACGCAGCTGAACCTGATCGCGCCGCTGCCGCCGACGCCGTGCTTCTGCGCGAGCGGGGGCGGCTTCGGCTGTGGCAGCGCCGGCGACCGCGCCTCGCCAAGCGCGTACCTCCCCTCGGACGCGGGCGTGACCGTCTATTACGAGGGCTCGATCGGGCCCTACGAGACGGCGACGATCGGCTCGGGCGATCCGATGGCCCTGATCGACTGGCTGCAGGCGCACGGCTACGGCGTGCCCGACGCGATCCTGCCGACGATCGCGCACTACACGGACCTCGGCCTCGCGTTCGCGGTGCTGCGCCTGCGGCCGAACGCGGGCGTGCAGCAGATGCAGCCGGTGCGCATCACGATGCCGGGGCTGTCGCCGACGTTCCCACTGCGCATGGTCGCGGCGGGCGCGACGGCGGAGCTCGCGCTGGAGCTGTACGTCTTCGCCGAGGGGCGCTCGGAGACGATGAATATGCCGACGCTCGAGCTCGACCGCGCGGCGATCACCTACGACTGGACGGCGGGCACCTTCGACTACGACGCGCGCTTCGACTCGGCGCTCGCGGGGGCGGGCGGGCGCGCGTGGATCGTCGAGTACGCGGGCGCGCTGCCGTCGAACGTGCCGTACTACAGCAGCTTCGACCCCGACGGAACGCCGCACACGACGACGGCGGATCTCGCGGTCGTGCGGCGCGGGCTGCCCGGCGTGCTCAACCTGACGAAGCTGCGCACGCGCATGGCCGCGAGCCTGCTCGACCAGGACCTCGTGCTCGGCGCGGCCGCGACGGACGCTGAGCTCGGCACGCAGATCAACGTCACGCACGAGCTTCACCGCGCGGCGGACACGGACTGCACCTCGGTCTGCGGCGGCGGCCCGTCGGAGTTCGACGGCTGCAGCGTCGAGTCGGCGAAGCACGACGCTGAGAGCGCGCGCGATCGCGGGCTGCCGCTCGGCCTCGCGCTCCTCTTCGTTCCGGCCGCCGCGCTGCTGAGCCGTCGCCTCCGACGGGGCGCGCGTAGCCGCTGAGCTCGCGTAGCGTCGGCGGGGCGCGCGTAGCCGCTGAGCTCGCGTAGCGCCGGCGGCGCGTGCACCGCCGCTGGGCTCGCGTATCCTCCCGCGCGTGACGACGCTTGCCGAGCGATGGAAGGGCCTCGCGGCGCTGCCGCGGATCGCGATCGCGACGCTGCCGACGCCGGTCGAGCGGCTCGCTCAGGTCTCCGAGAGCACCTCGGCCGAGGTCTGGGTCAAGCGGGACGATCTGACCTCGCCGACCTATGGCGGCAACAAGGTGCGCAAGCTCGAGTACCTGCTCGGCGACGCGCGCGCGAGGGGCGCCGACACGCTGATCACGGTCGGCGCCGTCGGCTCGCATCATGTGCTCGCGACGGCGCTCTTCGGGGCGCGCGAGGGCTTCGACGTGCACGCCGTGCTCGGACCTCAGCCCGCGGGCCCGCAGGTGCTCGACTACGCGCGCTGCGATCTCGCGGCGGGCGCGACGCTCCATCCGGTGCCGAGCTTCGCGCTCGTGCCCTTCGCGGTGCACGCGCTCGCGCTGCGCCTGCGGATGCAGGGGCGCACGCCATACATCATCCCGGGCGGGGGCTCGTCGCGCGTCGGCGCGCTCGGCTACGTCGAGGCGGGCGTCGAGCTCGCCGCGCAGCTCGAGGCGCGCGCGCTGCCTGAGCCGCGGGCGATTCACCTCGCGCTCGGGACGGGCGGCACGGTCGCGGGCGCGGCCGTCGGGCTCGCCGCGTGTGGCGTCACGGCCGAGGTCGTGGCGGTGCGCGTCACAGATCCGGCGCTCGCGAACAAGGTCGCGCTGAGCCGCCTGGTGCATCAGCTCGTCGCTGATCTGCGGGCGCGCGACGAGCGCTTCCCCGACATCGCGCACCTCGCGCTCTCGCGGATCCGCATCGAGGCGCGCGAGCTCGGGCAAGGCTACGGCGTGCCGACGGACACCGCGCGCTTCGCCGACGGGCTGGCGCGCGTGGACGGCATCGCGCTCGAGACGACCTACACCGCCAAGACGCTCGCCGGGCTCGTGCGCGACGCCGCGACGCGCCCCCCGCGCACGCCGCTCCTCTACTGGCACACATTGTCGAGCGCGGACCTGACGCCGCTGCTCGCGCGCGCCCCCCTCGCCTTGCCCCGCGCCGTGGCCGCGCTCGCCCGATGAGCGGCCTCGAGCACTTCTTTCACGCGATGCGCTTCTGGGGCGCGCCGGCGTGGCATTGGCTCGCGCTCGCCGCGCTGCTGCCGGGCTCGCTCGCGCTCGGCTGGGCGTTCGGCGGGCTGCTCTTCGCGGTGCTGCGGCGGCTCGCCGCGCGGACGACGGCGCAGTGGGACGAGCACGTCGTGCAGCTCGTGCGCGGGCCGACGCGTATGCTGGTCGGCGCCGTGCTCTTCCGCGCCGGGCTCTCGATGCTCGAGATCCGCGGGCACGCGAACCAGCTCGGGCGCGCCATGGGCGGGGCGCTCGTCGCCCTCGCGGTGACCGCGTTCGCGTGGATGGTCGTCGACCTCGTCGTGCGCCTCATCGAGTCGCGCGCGACCAACGGCGGCACCGAGCTTCAGCGGGCGCGCGGGCTGCGCACGCAGGCGAAGGTGATCGGGCGGATCCTGCACGTCGTCGTCTTCGTCGTCGGCGTCGCGCTCGTGCTCGTGCAGTTCGACGTGCTGCGCTCGGTGGGCGTGTCGCTGCTCGCGAGCGCGGGCGTCGCGGGCATCGTGTTCGGGCTCGCGGCGCAGCGCTCGATCGGGACGCTGCTCGCGGGGATCCAGCTCTCGATCACGCAGCCGGTGCGCATCGGCGATCAGGTCGTCGTCGAGGAGGAGTTCGGCACGGTCGAGGAGCTGACGCTGACCTACGCCGTCGTGAAGCTCTGGGATCAGCGCCGCCTCGTCGTGCCGATCACGCGCTTTCTCGAGCAGCCCTTTCAGAATTGGACGCGCATGGCGCCCGAGCTGATCGGCGCGGTGTCGCTCCCCGTCGACTACAGCGCGCCCATCGAGCTGATCCGGCGCGAGGCGCTCGCGTACGTCGAGCAGCACCCGCTCTGGAACCGAGGCACCGCGGCGATGCGCGTGACCGAGGCCGGCGAGCGCACGATCACGCTGCGGGTGACGGCGAGCGCCGACGACGCCGACCGCACCTTCGAGCTCCGCTGCGACATCCGCGAGCACATGATCACCTACCTGCAGCGCCTCGAGTTCGGCGCGTATCTGCCGAAGGAGCGCTTCGCCTCGAGCGAAGACGCCCGCCCCCGCGGCGACGACGACGACGACCGCAACACGAAGCTCCACAACTGAAGCGTCAGCGCCCGAGCGCGCTCGCCGTCTCGCTGAGCCGGGCCTGCGTGAGCGCGTCCGCGCCGACTTGCCAGGCGTAAGCGCGGTGCGTCGCGTCGAAGCGCAGCGGCACGACCTCGATCTTCTCGCTCGCGGTGCCTTCGTTCCACACGACGACGAGCTTGCCCTCGACCGCCGTGCGCGCGTCGCCGCCGGTGCGGCGCACCTCGATGCCGTAGCTG
>CAIUAC010001056.1 GCA_903896985.1 uncultured Sandaracinus sp. | reverse complement strand
CTTCGAGATCCACGGGCGAAACGCCCACCGCGCGGTGTGTCGCTCAGGCTCAGCGAGCGGCGCCTCGTCGCCCCCGTCGTAGGTGCACACCGGCCCGAGATCCGGCGCTCCGGCGTCGACGGGCGCGGGCGCGTCATCCCCACACGCGCTGAGCGCGAGCGCGCTCGCCAAGAACCCAGAGGCGAACGCGAGAGACACCCTGCGGTCGAGTTTCATGACCGCGGAGACTACCAAGTTCACCCGCGCGCGTGAACGTCAGCGCGCGCTCAGCCGCGCCACTTCTTGCTGCAGGATGCGGCGCAGGATCGCGTTCGTGCACGCGTACGTCGCCTCCACGCCGAAGTAGCTGAGGCTCTTCGAGAGCAGGCTCTGCCGCCGCGAATACGGTGTATCCGACGCGTAGTGCAGAATCCCGACGTCGAACGGCGTGCGGCTCGAGAGGTGCGAGATCTCGTCGTTGGGATGCCGGTCCGGGCTGACGACCTCGTAGATCGCGGACAAATACGGCCCCGCCTCCATCTCGAGCACGGTGTAGCCGTCGGCGTAGAACGCGCCGAGATACGCGCGGTTCTGCTGAAAAGTGCCGCGCACGGTCAGCGCCTTCTGATGATCGAGCACCGTGCCGCGCCGCAAGAACGGCTGCAGATCGCTCGCCGTGAAGCAGTTGCGGAACAGGTACGTGTTCTTCGAGTGCTCGTCGTAGACGTTGGTCGCGATCATCACGTCGCCGACGCGCCCGTTGAGCGTCGCGCCCTTGCCCATCACGTACACGCCGCGCAGCTCTCCGACTCCCTGCGCGACGCGCGAGAGGTGGTGATAAGCCGCCATGCCGAGCGGATAGTCGATGTTGACGATCACGGCGTCGCTCTCGGCGAGCAGCGCCATCCCGGGCACTCGCGCGCGCGGGTCGAGGCGGTCCTCGCGCAGCGAGGAGAGCCGCACCAATTGCGCGCCGACGTCGATGCGCCCGGGGCTCTCGATCGACGAGATGCCGCTCTCGGAGTCGAAGCGCTGCACCGTCGCGAGGCGCTCTTGGACGTGTCCGTCGTCGTCGTGGAGAAACGCGCGCAGCAGGTAATACGCGATGTTCGCAGCCTCGTGCTCGTCGCCCGTCGCGATGGCGCGCTCGAGCGGCTCCGCGAGCCCCTCCGGATTTCGACGCTGCGCGAAGTCGAGGATCTCTTGCCGATGCGCGAGCGCGTAGCCGCCGACGACGTTGACGAGCGAGTGCGTGTTCGACGAGACGAAGTACACCGGCGCGCGCCGCGGGCGCGTGCTGCGCAGATACGCGGGCTCGATGCCGCTCCACCAGCGCATCGCCGCGCGCTGATACTCGATGAAGCCCGCGTTGAGCAGGCGCACGACGAGGTCCGACGGGCGGCGCGCGATCTCTCGGAGCGCGGCGGGCCACTCCGCGCCGAGCGCCGCGAGCAGCGTGCTCAGCTGATCGGGCGTGAGGTCGAGCGGCCCGGCGAGCGCCGCAGCGTCCGGCGCGAGGGGCGCGTCTGCCGGGGCGGCGGCCATCGCGCGCCCGAGGTCGTCGCCGCCGAGCAGCGCGTGCATCTTGTTCCACTCGATCTGATACGCGGTCAGGATCGGCACGAGGTCGTCGATGTCGCTCTTGCTCGTGACGAACGCCGCCAGCGAGCCCACGCCGTCCCACCGCAGCGGGCGGCGCCGCCCACGCGTCGTCACGCGCTTCCAGTCCTCCCCGCGCACGTCGAACCCCGCCGCCGCGAACTGCTCGTGCGACTGCCCCATCACGACGATCCGCGCGAACGCGATCTGCGCGGGGAGCCGCGCCGCCGCGTACGCGAACGCGGCCACATCGGGGCGAGCCTCGCGCGCCCCCGAGTGCAGGCTCGCGTCGCTGAACTCGTGCGCCTCCTCGAACGCGCGCACCGGCACCTCGCCGCTCGAGCGCAGCAGCGACGTGTACGTGCGGATGTAGACCTCGATCTCGTCGCCGGGCGCGCCGGGGGGCTGTCTCTTCACGCGAGCAAGCGTGCGTCGCGCGCCCTCCCCTGTCACGAGCCCGGCGAAGCGCGGCTATGCTGCCCGCGCGGAGGCTCCATGAAGCGGCTCGTCGACAACTTTCTCAAGGGCTGTTTGGTGCTCGTGCCGACCGTCACGACCGTCTACGTCGTGTGGTTCACGCTGCAGAAGATGGACTCCCTCCTGCCGCTGCCCATCCCCGGGCTCGGCATCGGGCTCGCCGTGCTCGTCATCGCCGGCATCGGCTGGATCGCCTCCAACGTCGTCGGGCGGCGCGTGATCGAATGGATCGAGCAGCTCCTGCGCAAGCTCCCCGTCGTGCGGCTGCTCTTCACGTCGATCAAGGACCTGATGGGCGCGTTCGTCGGCGACAAGCGCACCTTCGACAAGCCCGTGCTCGTGCGCCTCGACGACGCGGGCATCGTGCGGATGCTCGGCTTCGTGACGTGCGAGCGCTTCGACGACGCGCGCCTCGCCGGGCACGTCGCCGTGTACCTGCCGCAGTCCTACAATTTCGCGGGCAACGTCCTCGTCGTGCCGCGCGAGCGCGTCGAGACGATCGACGCCGACGGCGCGGAGTTCATGACCTTCATCGTGTCGGGCGGCGTCTCCGGCATGAGCGCCGCGAAGACGTACCTCGAGTCGCCGCTCCTGCTGCAGCTCAAGAAGAACACGGCTACACCTCCCGCACGATGAAGTCCCCGTACCGCTCCGTGCAGCGCGTCTATTTCGATGATCTCGACGCCCTCAACATCCTCCACAACGTCCGCTTCTTGCTCTTCATCGAGCGCGCGCGCGGCGAGCTCTTTCAGGCGCTCGGCTTTCTCTGGGAGCACGACGTCAGCGTCAACCCGGACAAATTCCACGTCGTCGCCGAGCACCACATTCGCTACCTGCAGCCCGTGCGCGGCGAGGGCGAGCTGCACATCGAGCTGACGCCGATTCACCTCGGCACGACGAGCCTCGTGATCGCGGCGCAGGTGCGCGGCAAGCACGGCAGCGAGGTCTACGCAGACTCGACGACGCGCCTCGTGCGCCTCGACCCGGCGACCAACACGCCGTGTCCGTGGAGCGAGCGCATGCGTCAGCAGATGGGCCCGATGATCGGCCCGCCACCGCCTGACCCGCGCGCCGCCCGCGCGACCTGAGGGGCTCTGCGGCAGGCGCGCGCGGTGACAGACGCGCGCCCGCCCCCGGCTCAGTTCTGCGCGGAGACGGCCGAGGCGCTCGCCGCGGCGACCTCGCAGAGCTCGTCGAAGCAGGCCTCGAAGTCGCGGCACACGAGGTCGAGGTCGGGCACGACGGCCTCGTCCGCTTGGAGCCCGAAGTGCAGCGCCCCCGCGTAGCCGAGGATCGCGACGCCGATCGCTTGGTGGGAGAACAGCGGCACGAGCGGATAGAGCGCCTCGACCTGCGAGCGGGCGACGTACACGCGCGCTTGCGGCCCGGCCATATCGGTCACGACGACGTTGAACGCCCGCAGCCGCATGGCGATGGAGAACGTGATGCTGACGAGGTTCGGTCCGCCGAGGTCGGCGAGCTTCTCGAAGTACGCGGCGCCCTCGATCTCGTGAGATTCTTGCTTGAGGCGGGCGATGTTCGTGCGGACGCGCTCGTAGCGCGCGCGCGCGTCCGGCACCGCGATCGGAAGCTCGGCGAGGACGAGCGAGATGTGATTCCCGATGCCGACCTCGCCCGTGCGCACGCGCAGGTTGACGGGCACGAGCGCGCGAAACGAGCGAATCGCGTCGACGTCGTCGCCCATGCGCGCGAGCGTGCGGCGCAGTCCGCCCGTGACGACCGCGAGCGCGACGTCGTTGACCGTCCCGCCGAGCGCCTTGCGGATCGTGCGGATGCGCGCGAGGTCGAGGCGCAAGCCCGCGAAGCTGCGCGTCGGCCCGACCTTCGGGGGGTTGAGGAGCGTCGCGCTCGCGGGGCTGAGCCCGGTGCGCAGCGTGCCGACGAGCCCCTTGACGACGTCGCGCGCCGGACCAAGCGCCGCGGGCCCCGCCGCGAGGCTCGCGCCCAGATCTCGCACGAGGTCGCCCGCGTGATGCAGGTGCGCCGTGGCGAGCGCGCGCGCGAGGGCGAGGCGCGTCGGCGGAGAGACCTGCCAGTCCCGCGGGCTGCCTCGGCTGTCCTCGGGTGAGGGGCGGGCGATGGACGCGAGCACCGCGATCCCGCCGATGCCGTCGACGAGCGAGTGATGCGCCTTCACGACGAGCGCGAGCCGCCCGCCCGCGAGCCCCTCGACGAGCCACAGCTCCCAGAGGGGGCGTCGCTCGTCGAGCGCCCGCGAGAACAACGCCCCCGCGAGCGCGAACAGCTCCGCGTCGCCTCCCGGCCGCGGCACCGCCGCGCGGTGCACATGATGCTCGACGCGGTAGTCGGGGTCATCGACCCACCCCGCGCCGAGCCCCGGGATGCGCGCGACCTTCTGCCGGAAGCGCGGCACGGCGTCGAGCCCGCCGCCGACGAGCGCGGCGAGCCGAGCGAAGTCCACCGCGCCGTCCGGGCCGATGAGATCGCTCGGCCCGAGGACGACGACGGCACCGACGTGCATGCCGTGAAACTGCCCCTCGAGGTCGAGGAACGCCCGATCCGTCGCCGACAACTCGTCTACGTGGGCCATGCGACCCAAGTGAACGCGCCCGGCGGTCCGCGCCAGACCCCGAGCCGAGACGGCCAGCGCGCGCGGCGCCCCGTCTCAGACCTTGGACGCCGACACGTGGAACACGTCCGCGTTGCCCTCGATCGCGCGCAGGATCTCCTGCGTCGGCTCCCCGACGACCTCGACGCGCGCGCAGCCCGCGTGCGAGCCGGAGAACACGATGTTCTCCATGCCCTGCACGTTGTGCTTCGCCTCGCTGAGCACGCGCAGCACGTGCGCGAGCACGCCGACGCGGTCCGCGTGGCGCACGACGATCACGTGCGTCGCCGCCGAGCGCACCGCGAGGTTCACGCAGTTCGGGATCGACTCGGCGTTCTGGTACGCCGCGACGATGCGCACGACCTCCTCGCCCACGGACTCCTCCGCCTCGTCCGTGCTCGCGCCGATGTGGTGCGTCCCGTAGACGTTCGGGTGATCCGCGACGGCGCCCTCGAACGCGCCCTGCGCCGCCGAAGGCTCCCCCGCGAACACATCGAGCCCCGCGCGCAGCCCGCGCGTCGTGCACGCCTCGAGCAGCGCCTCCTGATCGACGACCTCGCCGCGCGAGGTGTTCACGAAGTACGCGCCCTGCTTCATCGCAGAGAAGACGCTCGCGCCGATGCGCTTCTCGGTCTCGGGCGTCAGCGGCAGGTGCACGGTGACCGCGTCCGCGTTCGACACGGCCGCCTCTGCGGTCGCGGCGCGCGTGATGCCGAGCGCCTCCGCCTCACCCGGGCGAAACTCGGACCAGCCGACGATCTTCATGCCGAGCGCCTGCGCGCGGGTGATGACCTCTCTACCGATCGCGCCGCAGCCGAGCACCGCGAGCGTGCGCCCGCGGAGGCCCCGCGCGACGCCGAACGACTTCTTATCCCAGCGATGCGCGCGCAGCGCCGCGACGTTGTCCGCGATGCGCCGGTCGAGGTTCAGCAGGTGCCCGATCGCGAGCTCCGCGACCGCCGCCGCGTTCTTCCCCGGGCAGTTCGTGACGTAGACGCCGCGCGCCGACGCCGAGGCGAGGTCGATGGTGTTCACGCCCGCGCCCGCGCGCACGATCAGCGAGAGCGTGCGCCCCGCGTCGATGTGCGCCGCCGTGACCTTCGTGCTGCGCACGACGAGCACCTCGGGATCGAACGCGCGGATCCGCTCGGCGAGCGACTCCCCCTCGAGCTTCGCGTCGACCTCGACGCGCGCGCCGAGATCCTGCAGACGGCCAGAGACGAACGACGCGAGCTTGTCGGCGACCAGGATGCGCATACGAGAGTCCTCCTCCGCCACGATGGGCGGCGCGCGAGGATACTCGCGGCGCGCAGCGAGCGGAACAGCGCTTCGCGCGGCGCTTCGTTGGGCAACGCGCGCCCTGCGCCGAGCCTTTCAGATGGACGCACCCAAACATTGCACTTGGACGACCCTGCACCTTGCACTTAGACGCAACCAAACATTACAATCAGCCGCAGTGAAGACCGAAGAAATCCTGCCCCGCTTTGCGGAGCCGCGCCTGGCCGAGGCCCTCGCCGACACCCCCGTCGTGCTGATCCACGGGCCCCGGCAGTGCGGGAAGACCACGCTGGCCCAGGTCGCAGGCCGGAAGCATGGCTACGTCTATCTCAGCTTCGACGACGAGGTCACGCTCGCGGCCGCGACGACCGACCCCGTGGGCTTCGTCTCCGACCTTCCCGAGCGCGTGATCCTCGACGAGGTCCAGCGAGCTCCCGGTATATTCAGGACACT
>CAIUAC010001055.1 GCA_903896985.1 uncultured Sandaracinus sp. | reverse complement strand
GGCGACGCTCTCGCCCGACAGCACGCCCGCGCGTCCGCCGGCGCTCGTGCCGCGCCCGGGCGCGCCGAGCGTCTGGTTCAACCCGCAAGCCGCGCAGTACCGCGGTCAGCTGCGCGATCCGGTCGCGCTCCGCGGCGAGCTGCTGCGCCGTGGGCTCGCGCCTGCGATGAGCGCGCTCGAGCGCGCGGTCGCTGCCCTCGACGGCACGCCGGCGAGCGAGCGCGGGGTCCTCACGCGCTCCGGCGGCCGCGTGTCGTTCGACCTGAACGTCGTCGAGACGCTCGTGGCGCGGCAGCTGCTCTCGGACTCGCAGGCGAAGACGCTCGGCGACACGCGGCTGACGGTCGCGATGCTGACGCAGGCGGACCCGAGCTTCACCTTCGACAACGTCGCGCGGCGCGTCGCGCGGGCGCGGCTCGTCACGCTCCTCGTCGCGCTCTCGCGCTTCACGAACCCGGACGACGAGAACGCGGCGCGCGCCGCGTCGGGCGAGCCGCCCGAGCGCTGGCTCTCGAAGCTCGTGCGCCTCGGGCTGATCCCCGCGCAGACGCTGGTCGATCCGTGGGGTCGTCCGTACGCGTTCCGGCGCGCGGGCGGCGCGGGTCCGGCCGTGGTCATCGCGCAGGCGGCGCCTGAGTACGAGTGCGTGTCGGCGGGGCCCGACGGCAGCTTCGGCAACGGCGACGATGTCCGCGATCCGTTCGCGCGCGCGGTCGTGCGCGGCACGCCGTACGCGGTGACGAGCGGCGAGGACAATCTGATGGAGCAGCTCGCCGCGCTCGGGCCGGGCGCGCAGGTGCTCGCGGCGATGGCGGGCGCCTACGACGCGGTCGCGCTCGCGGCGCGCGAGGAGGCGCGGCACAGCGTCGTGACGGCGACGGCCAGCGAGGCGACGCCGATGGAGGCGCCGATGGCGGAGGACGCGCTCGGCGGCGAGCTCGACGAGGAGAGCGGCTTCGCCGCGCGCGGGCCGATGGGCGGCATGGGCCGCGCGATGGCCATGCCGAGCCCGAGCGTAGCGCCCGCTCAGCCTTCGTCCCCTGCCTCGCAGATGGCCCAGATGCGCGGCGAAGCGCTGGCCGAAGCGTCGGCTGACGACGCCGACGCCACCGTCGAGCGCAACGCGAGCGTCAACACCCGCGCCGGCGTCGGCTCGCGGCTCGCGGTGATGGGCGAGCTGGTGCGCGAGCGCTTCCCGGCGACGCTCTTCGTGAGCAACGAGGTCGCGCTCGATCGGAGCGGCTCGACCATCGTCGAGGTGCCCGTCGCCGACGCGCTGACGACGTACCTCGTGGAGGCGATCGCGTGGACGGCGAGCGGCTGGATGACCAGCGCGAGCGGAGAGCTCCGCGTCGATCAGGACGCGATGGTGGACGCGCCGGTGCCGCCGTTCGCGACGGCGAACGATGTGCTGCGCTTGCCGGTGCGCGTGGCGAATCGCACCTCGCGCGCGCTCTCGGTGCGCGTCGAGGTCGCGGCGGAGGGGGGGCTCGCGGTGACGGCGCCCGCCCCGCGCACGGTCGAGGTGCCGCCGAACGACGCCGTCGAGGTGCTGACCGAGGTGCGCGTCGGCGGCGCGGGTGAAGGCGCGCTCGTCG
>CAIUAC010001054.1 GCA_903896985.1 uncultured Sandaracinus sp. | reverse complement strand
CGTCGTCCACCTCGGCCTGCGTACAGCCGCCCTTCGCGGCGCAGTCCGTGACGAGCTTGTCGTAGTCGGACTGCACGAGTAGGCCGACGACCGCGCCTCCGACGCCCGCCGCGACGCCCGCGCCGAGCGCCAGCCAAGTGAAGAGGCGGCCGCCTCCGTGCTGCTCGTCCGCTGCTGGCGCGTCGGTATCGGTCGGGCCGTGGGTCGCGTCGAGGCGCGCAGGCTCGACGTTCGCGCTGGTCGCGACGGTCGGCGTCACCGCTGCGACCGTCCGCGTCGTCGCGGCGACGGGTCGAGTCACCGTGGTGGTCGCCGGCGTCACCGCTGCGGCGGTCGCGGTCACTGGCGTGGTCGTCGGCGTCGTCGCGACCGGAGGCGTGCTCACGGTCGCCCGCTGTGCGCGAGCGTCGAGGAGCGCGCGCAGGCGACTATCGACCTCCGCGCGGTTGAGGGCGTCGGGGGCGGACTCGCGCAGGTAGCGCTGGAAGGCCTCGACGGCCTCGTCGTCGCGGCGCAGTCGGTCCGCGGAGATACCCACGTTGTAGAGGAGCGCGGCGCGTCCCGAGAGCGCGTGCGCGCGCTTGAAGTAGTCGAGGGCGTCCGCGTAGTGACCGCCCCGGAAGGCTTGCTCGCCGGCTTGAAATAGCCCCCGCGCCTCGCCGTCGCGCGACGCGTCGGGGGCCGCCTGGGCGACGCTCCCGGTCTGCTGAGCGCACGCGCGTGAGGGGGGCGCGGCGGAGAGAAGGGCAAGCACCCAAAGGACGCCAAGCGCGCATGGGACCAAGGTTCGACGAAAACGCATCGTGGGGCGGACGGTATCGTAGCTGTCCGAAATACTCCACCGTCGCGGGCAGCGTTTCGCATTGGTGACGCGGCCTACAACCCGCGTCGCGCGCCTCGAGAGAGCGCGGCGAGTGAGTGAACCGACCCACGCGCCGCACAGGCACATCCCAACTCGCTCCGTTCAACTCCGAGCACTTCGCGCCGAGTCCGTCGCTGTGCACGCCCGACTCGGAGCAAGTCGCCGCGCGTCGCGCCCCCGCGCGGACCACTCGGACCCTTCGCCGCCGATGGCGCACGCGCCCGCGCACCACTCCGAGTGACCGTCGGCGCCCCCCGAGGTGCTCCGGGACCGCTCGGAGTGAGGCTGGCGCCGTCGCGCGCCCAGGCAGTGCGGTCGGAGTGAGTGCGCCTCGGCGCGAGCCTTTTGGGCATCGCTCGGAGCGGGTCGGGGCGGTTCTTTGGGCGGGCGAGATCGCTCGCGCTCAGCGACCGAAAGATCGCACGCAACTGAGGGAACTCCGAGCCGACAAGGGAGGCGTAACGCGGGCTGGACAGGTTCTCTCACCAACAGGAGCAATGATCATGACGAACTCAGCAAGTAACGATGTGATGGCGAACGAGGCGCTGACGTACCGGAGCGCGCTCGATGGGATGCGGCAGACCCTCAAGGAGATGCCGGAGCAGGAGGTCGAGCGGCGGGTCACCGTGGACGCGAGCGCCGCGGCGCTGATCGTCGGCGCGACGGTGACCAAGGTTGAGCCGTTCCGCGCGGAATTGATCGGCGCTTTCGGCGAGGCGGCTCGGCAGGTGCTCGACGCGCTGCCGGTCGTGGCGCTCGCGACGCGGCAGGCGGACATCGAGCTCGCGATGAGCGGGACGATGAACGACCTCTCGGGGCTGTTCGAGGAGGTCCGCGCGACGCATCAGCTCCTGATCACCGACGCGGCCTCGCTCGCCAATCGGAAGCTCCTCGATCCGAAGCGCCTCGAGCCCGCGCGCAACGTGCAGGGCTACCTCGCGACGGTCGACAGCGTGGAGCGCTTGGTGTCGCTGCTCCGCGAGAGCTGGGCCACGCTCGGGGGACACACGCCGCTCGTCGAGGCCGACCTCGACCGCGCGGTCGTGCTCGCGAAGCGGCTCTCGGCGGCGGTCGCGGCGCGCGACAACGGCGTCGCGCGGGCCCCGGCGCTCGAGACGCGCCTGCGCGTGATCAGCCGGCTGCTCCGCCTCTACGACGAGCTGCGCCGGATGATGACGTACCTGCGCTGGCGGCAAGGCGACGTGGACCTGTTCGCGCCGTCGCTCTGGGCGAGCCGCGGCCGCCGCTCGCGCGCGCAACGGGGCGGCGACCCGAACCTCGCTGACCCGACCGACGACCCGACGCTCGACGCAGACGGCCCCGCGTCGCCCGCGGTCCCGACCAACGGCGGCGGGCCCTTCATCTCTTGAGGGCGGACTCACGCT
>CAIUAC010001053.1 GCA_903896985.1 uncultured Sandaracinus sp. | reverse complement strand
TGGACCATCGACGGGCAGGTCTGCGCGCCTGCGGAATAGCCCGCTCGGCGTGGCGAGCGACTACTCGTCCTCGGCGTCTGCGGAGTCGTCGTCGCGCGCGTACTCGCTCGCCGACTCGTCCGACGACGTCTCCGGGCTGACGGTGACCTCCTCGGTCCCCTGCCCGTGGTCCAAGGAGAGGCTCGGCACGCGAGAAGCTCTCGGGATCGACGGCGCGCGCAAGTCGACGGGCGTCGCGGGCTCGGCGGGCGTCGCGAGATCGACCGGCGTCGCGGGACCGCGCGGGGTCGGAGCGTCGCCGGGCCGCGTCGCCGCTGGCGGCGTAGTGCCTGGGAACATCGAGGCGCGCGCGCCTGGCAGCACGGAGTGCGAGCGCCCCTCCTGCATCATCGCCGGGTCTCCGAGCAACGCCAGGCAGCTCTTGACGATCGCCTTGAGCGTCTCGAACACGCCGACGCCCGCCAGCGCCGACGCCTCGATTTCGGGCACGTCCGACTCGACGTTGAGCGCCGCGCGCAGCTCCGTCGTCGTCATCGCGCCGGGCAGGTCGCGCTTGTTGTACTGGACGACGAGCGGGAGCAGATCCGGGTCGTCGCCCTGGATCATCAGGTTCGTCTCGAGGTTGCGGATGCTCTCGATGTTGGCGTCGAGGCGCGCCGCTTGGCTGTCGACGACGAAGACGATGCCGTCGACGTTCCGCAGCACGAGCCGACGCGTGCGGTCCTGGGCGATTTGCCCGGGCACGGTGCACAGGTGCAGGCGCACGCCGTAGTCGCGGAACTTGCCGAGCTCGACGGGCAGCAGATCGAAGAAGAGCGTCCGCTCGGACTCGTTGTTCAACGAGATCAACCGCCCGCGATTCTCGGGCTTCGTGCGGGCGTGGATCTGCTCGAGGTTCGTGGTCTTCCCGCCGAGGCCCGGGCCGTAGTAGACGACCTTGAGGTGGACCTCTCGTCGAGCGTGCTGCACGAGCGGCATTGGCTCGTTATGCGTACAGAACTAGCGGCATTTTGTCGATCGCAAACCGCGGCCATGGCAAAGAGAGTTGCGTGCGAGTGAAATCCCATTCTGAGGCCGCCGCGGGGCAGTGGATCGTGGCGGCGGAGGCGAAGCTCGCGGGCAAGCCCTGCGACCGAGAGGACCTCGAGGTCCTTCGGGCGTCGCGTCCGTCGCTCGTCGACGCCGAGGCGTTGCGGGCCATCGGCTCGCTGATACTGACGGCGATGGTCTGGGCCGCATCCGTCTTTCGGGAGCAGCTGACGGAGGCGGCGTTCGACCCGCTCGCGCTGCTCCTTCGGCTGCTGGCGCTCGGGCTCAGCGTTCGAGCGGCGCTGCTCGTCGGCACTCTGGCCCGGCGCCTCAGGTTGTTCCTCGAGTCGCCTCGACACGCCCTCGTGCTCGCGCCGGAGGGGCTGCTCTATCGCGCGCCGACGGGGGACACCGCGGTGCCGATCGACGACATCGTGGCCATCGTCGAGCGAGGCGACTGGCGGGGGCGCGCCGGACGCCGCTCGAACGATGTCTACGTCGTGACGGGGCCGACCGCCGGCCGCTTGCACCTCGCGCTGCCCCCGCTCTTCGAGGCGACGCCCGGCGTGCTCGCGGAGCGGCTCATGCGCTGGCGCGGCGCGGTGCCGGTCTCCGAGGCGACGCCGCCGGAGCCCGTGAGACTCGCGAGCAAGCTCTACGACGAGGTCGCGGCGGGCGCGCGACCGGAGGGCGTGGCCGTCGTGCGACACGGGCGTGGCTGGCTCATGCGCGGGCCGTACGCGTCGGTACTGCTCGGCGTCGCGGTGCTGGTGGGCTTTGCGCGGCTGCCGGAGGGCACGCTGTCGCTGATCGGCCCCGCGGTGCCGGTCGCGCTCGCCGTTTGCCTCGCGCTCGTGCCAGCGCTGTGGGCTTGGCTCGTGCGCCGGGAGATCCGACCGCGGAAGGGGCTCGCGCTGGTGCTCACCCCCGCAGAGGCCTTGATGCGGACGCGACAAGGGATCGTGCGGTTCTCCTGGAAGTCCGTGAACCGCATGACCGTGGACGTGAAGGCCTCGTGGTCGCTCCTCGAGGGCTATCACGGCGCTCGACAGCTGCTCGTGCAGCGGCGCGACGCGCCCGACATCCGCTACGACGAGGCCTATCTCGGCGTGCCTGCGGAGGTCGCGCTCGCGCTCTGCGACGCCTATCGCAAGGGCGCGCTGCCGCGCGTCGACACGACGGCGACCGCGACCAGCCTGACGTCGCCGGTGGATCTCACGGAGAGCGCGCCGAGCTGAGCGGAGTCGG
>CAIUAC010001052.1 GCA_903896985.1 uncultured Sandaracinus sp. | reverse complement strand
GCCCGCGCGCCCCGGCAAGCCCGCGCGCCCCGGCAAGCCAGCCAGTTCCGGTAAGCCAGCCCGCCCCGGCAAACCCGCTCAGCAGGGCAAGCCCGCACGTGCCGGCAAGCCAGCACATCCGGGCAAATCGTCGTCTTCCGGGAAGTCTGCGCATCAGGGAAAGTCTGCACAGCCCTCGCGGCAGGCCCGTAGCGCGCGACCGGCGCGCGCTTCCAAGCACGAGCGCTCGACGCGTATGGCGCCGCTCGGCCGCCCTGCGAAGGAGCGCGCGCAGCGACCCGCGGAGAGCGACCTCCCCGAGCCCGTGCGTCTAGGTCCGCCGCGTAAGTCGGACCGCAACCCGATCCGCGGGGAGTGGCTCTGGACGACGCGCGACGGCTCTGAGCACGACCTCTGGGAAGAACTCGAGCTCGTCGCGCCCAAGAGCAACCCGCGCGTGCTCGACCGCGCCCTCGTCGTGTCTCACCCGCTCGGCGACTACGAGCCGACCTTCGCGCGCCAGGGCTTCCCGATCGAGGGGCTCGCGTTCGGCGAAGGGGACGCGCTCGCCGACAGCGCCGCGGCGCTGGTCGTGCGCGCGCTCCCGCTCGGCGTGCGCTTCGCGGTTCAGGCTTGGGTGCCGGACACCGACGACGGCAACCTCGGCGCAGGCGTCGCCGATGCGCTCGAGGCTGCGGTCTGCGCGCGCCTGTCCGCGAACCCGGCGACGAGCGCGCGGCTCGCCTCGACCGACTCGCTGCGCCGCGAGGGCGGGCACCTGATCCAGCTCGCGCTCGACCAGCCGGGGCGCGCGTTCGTCGGTGGTACGCCCCTCGTACAAGCGCACTCGCCGTTCCCGGGTGGGCGCGCGCGGATGCGCGTCGGCGCGGGCAAGCCGTCCCGCGCGGCGCGCAAGGTCGAGGAGGCGCTCGCGCTCCTCGGCGCGCAGCCGAGCCCAGGCGAGTCGTGCGTCGACCTCGGCGCGGCGCCCGGCGGCTGGTCCTGGGTGCTGCTCGAGAAGCGCGCGCGCGTGATCGCCGTCGACCCGGCGAAGCTACGCCCCGACCTCTA
This sequence comes from uncultured Sandaracinus sp., assembly GCA_903896985.1. Lineage (GTDB taxonomy): Bacteria > Myxococcota_A > Polyangia > Polyangiales > JADJQN01 > CAIUAC01. The sequence continues at coordinate 11,905 of CAIUAC010001052.1, read as the reverse complement.
CGAGCGCCGCGGGCTGCGGCACGTGCAAGAGAGCGCCTTCACCTTCGAGCCCGACGAGACGGTCGACTGGCTCTTCTGCGACATGGCTTGGCGCCCGCTCGAGGCCGCCGCGCTCCTGGCGAAGTGGGCCCGTCGCCACTGGGCTCGGATGCTCGTCGCGAACCTCAAGCTGCCGATGAAGCGCAAAGCGGAGATGGTGATTCGCCTCCGCGAGGTCCTCGCCGAGGGCGGCTGGACGCGCATCCGAATGCGCCAGCTTTATCACGACCGCGACGAGATCACGGTCGTCGCTGCTCGAGGCTGACGATGCGTCGAAGACCGCCCGATAGCGGCTTACGTCCTCGCGCCCTCCCTGCGGAATACGTGAGTATTCCTCAGTCGGCCGCTGCGGGCGCGCTCGCTCTCGGTCTGGTCTTGGACGCCTCGTTCTTGTGTCGCGCCGCCATCGCGTCGAGCGCGCGATCGATGAGCCCTGCCGCGCGCTGAAACGCCACGGCTGCGAAGCCGTGCGCGAGCACCGCCTCGAGCGGCGGCGTCTCCTTCGTGACGTAGACCCAGACGTAGTGCGTCGTGCCCCAGGTCTCGAGACAGATGCCGAGCGCGCTGCCACCGACGAAGAGCGCGAGATCCTCGCGTCGATTCCCGGGGAGCAGCGGCACCGCGACCATCGCGCCGAAGGCAGCGAGCGTCGCGGGGTGCGGCAGCGAGCCGCGCGCGAACCACGCGAACCACGCCGCGAACGCGAGCAAGATCGGCGTCGCCATCCGCTCCGACGCGGGGCCGAGCGACGGCCGGAGAAAGCGCGCGATGCGATCGATCGCGAGCCCCGCCACGGCCCACGCCGGGATGATCCAGAGGGGCGGACGCTCGTGCGTCCAGTACGTCCAGAGCTTGGCGATCGTGCCCCAGCCCTCGATGCAGAGCCCCCCGGCGAGCCCCACGAGCGCGCGCACCACGTCGCGCCGCGGCGAGACTCCCCACGCGAGCGCCGCCGTCATGAAGCCCCACGTCAGCACCAGCAGCGGGTCGAACGGCGCGTGCAGATCGACGAGCCACGGGAAGCGCAGCCACACGAGGAAGTAGCCCCCGAAGAGCACGCCGAGCGACGCGAGGCTTCGTCGATCGTAGCCGTCGAGCAGGCGCTTCAGCACGGCGCCGAGCGTGCCATGGGCGCTCGTGCGCGGCACCCACGTCAGGGCGCCTCTTGACCCCACGCGTGCATGACCGACACTCGTGTCCATGCCGAACCCCGCGTCGAAGCCCAAGGTCATCATCCGCCACTGCGAGTCGTATGACGTGGAGCGCATCCGCACGATCGTGCGCGAGGGCCTCGACGAGCTCGGGCTCAAGCCCTCCGGGCGCACGCTGCTGAAGCCGAACATCGTCGCGTCGGGGCCGCTCTTCGAGCACGCGCACACGCACCCGAGCTTCACGGAGGGCGTGCTCCGTGGCCTCCAAGACCGCGACGGCGGCATGACGGAGCTCGCGGTCGGCGAGCGCTGCGGCATCACGATCCCGACCCGCGTCGCCTTCGAAGGCGCGGGCTACAACGAGATGCTCGCCCGCGTGCCCGGCGTGAAGCGCTACTGCTTCGAAGAGGAGCAGCAGGTCGAGATCCCGCTGACGCACCCGCAGCGCCTGCGCGACTACATCTTCACGCCCGAGCCCATCGCGAAGGCCGACTTCTTCGTCAACGCGCCCAAGTTCAAGGCGCATCCGTGGACCACGGTGACGTTCTCGATCAAGGGCTACATCGGGATTCAAGACGACCGTCATCGCCTGATCGATCACGACCATCGCCTCAACGAGAAGATCGCGGACCTGCAGCACATCATCCAGCCGCAGTTCATCTGCATCGACGCCATCGTCGCGGGCGAGGGGCGGATGCTCACGCCGATCCCGTACGCGCTCAAGCTCGTGATCATGGGCAACAACCAGGTCGCGTTCGACTCGGTGTGCTCGCAGCTGATCGGCGTCGATCCCGCGACGGTCGACCACATTCGCCTCGCGCACGAGCACGGCTTCGGCCCGATGGACCTGTCCGAGATCGAGCTCAGCGGCGACGTCCCCTTCGAGGCGGCGAAGGAGCGCGGCAAGAAGTTCAAGGTCGGGCTGATCCGCGTCGAGAAGTACTTCGAGGGCACGAACATCACCGCGTACGCGGGTCCGCCGCCCGACTCCGAACAGACCGACTACTGCTGGGGCGGCTGCCCGGGCGCCATCGAAGAGGCCATCGAGATCCTCCGACTCTTCGACGACAAGTGCGATCAGAAGATGCCGCGCCTGCACGTCGTCTTCGGCAACTACCAGGGCGGCATCGACGCCAAGCCGGGCGAGAAGGTCGTCTTCATCGGCGACTGCAGCGAGTGGAAGGGCAACCTCGGCAAGGAGTTCGTGCAGATCCGCAGCACGTACAAGGACCGCACGACCAAGGACCCGCACCACGCGAAGCACGACGACATCTTCGCGAAGATGGTCGGCGTCACGACGAAGGTCGCGCTCCACTCGAGCGACTCCTACGTGCGCTTCGAGGGCTGCCCCGTCAGCGTCGCGGAGCAGGCGCTCGCCCTCGTGCGCCTCAGCGGCGTGAAGAATCCCTACTTCGATCCCGCGATGGCGATGCAGTTCAACAAGGGATATCTGCAGTGGAAGAGCGCCTCGGCGATCAAGCGCCTGCGCGGCGTCCGCTACCAGAAGAACGGCTCTTTCGAGGGGCGCGGCAAGGCGATGCCGGCCACCGAGCTGCCGAAGAAATCGACCGCGACGGGCGGGGACGCGGAGTAGCGAGAACGGCGCTTTTCGTTCGGAATTGTGCCCGCTCGCGCAAGAAACCTCTGCCGGAAATTTGCTGACTTGGATCGCCCCTGTGTATTGGTGCGTGGACGGCGCTCGAACGGCCGACACCGAGACGGGGCGACATTCCATGGCGGACAACGAGATCATCGCAGGGCTCGACCTCGGCACGACGAAGGTGTGTGCCATCGTCGCCGAACTGACCGACGACGGGCTCGACATCATCGGCATCGGCTCGGTGCCGTCGAAGGGCCTGAAGAAGGGCGTCGTCGTCAACATCGAGGCGACCGTGCAGGCCATCAAGGCTGCGATCGAGCAGGCCGAGACGATGGCCGGCTGCCACATCAGCACCGTCTACGCTGGCGTCGCCGGCTCGCACGTCCGCGGCTTCAACAAGGACGGCGTCGCCGCGATCCCGAACCGTGAGGTCGTCGCCGACGACGTCGCGCGCGTGCTCGTGCAGGCCAAGGCCTTCCCGCTGCCGGCCGACCGGCAGGTGCTGCACGTGCTCCCGCAGGAGTACCTCGTCGACGATCAGGACGGCATCCGCGAGCCCATCGGGATGAGCGGCGTGCGCCTCGAGGCGCGCGTGCACATCGTCACCGCCGCGACCACGAGCGTGCAGAACATCATCAAGTGCGCAGAGCGCTGCGGCCTGCACGTGGCCGAGGTCGTGCTCGAGCCCCTCGCGTCCGCCGACGCGGTCCTCTCCGACGACGAGAAGGAGATCGGCGTCGCGCTGGTCGACATCGGCGGCGGCACGACGGACGTCATCATCTTCGTCAATGGCGCCGTCGTGCACACCTCGGTCGTGCCGCTCGGCGGGCTCAACCTCACGAACGACATCGCGCAGGGCTTGCGCACGCCGGTCGCAGAGGCCGAGCGCATCAAGATCAAGTACGGCTGCGCCTCGACCTCGCTCGTCGACGAGGAGGAGACCATCGAGGTCCCGTCGGTCGGCGGTCGTGTCCCGCGCGTCCTGCCGCGCCACGTGCTCTGTCAGATCATCGAGCCGCGCGTCGAGGAGATCTTCGCGGCCGTTCGACACGTCATCCACGAGACGGGCTTCGCCGACATGCTCGCGGCGGGCGTCGTCATCACCGGCGGCTCCACGATGCTCGACGGAATGCCCGAGATCGCCGAGCAAGTGCTCGAGCTGCCGGTGCGCCGCGGGATGCCGACGGACGTCGGCGGCCTCAGCGATGTGGTCAAGAGCCCCGCGTATGCGACGGGCGTCGGCCTCGTGAAATACGGCGCGAGCAAGCTCCGCCACGCACCGCGCATCGTCGTACCGGCCGACGTGGTCGTCATGCCGGGCGCGCCGAACAGCGGTTGGGGCCGCAAGCTCGGCAACTGGATCAAAGAGGTCTTCTGACCTCGTAGGGCTCTGAGTTTTTTCGACTCGTCGCGCGCCGGGGGCGATCCAGCGCGAGGCGAACATTCAGGCACGTATTGGGGCATTCCCCACCGGGAGGACGGCGATGGCTATCTCGATCGAGTATGCGGACGACGCGGACATGCACGCGCGAATCAAGGTCATCGGCGTTGGCGGAGGTGGCGGCAATGCGCTGAACACCATGATCTCGAGCTCCCTCGATGGAGTGGAGTTCATCGCCGGCAACACCGATGTTCAGGCGCTCGCGTCGAACCTCGCGGCGACGAAGATTCACCTCGGACCGAACCTGACCAAGGGGCTCGGCGCGGGCGCGAATCCCGACGTCGGTCGCAAGGCTGCGCTCGAGGACGTGCAGCGCATCGCCGAGGCGCTGCAGGGCGCCGACATGGTCTTCGTCACCGCCGGCATGGGCGGCGGCACGGGCAGCGGCGCGGCGCCGATCATCGCGCAGATCGCGCGTGATCAGGGCGCGCTCACGGTGGGCGTCGTCACCAAGCCGTTCCTGTTCGAGGGCAAGCGCCGCATGAAGAACGCGGACGCCGCGATCCGCGAGCTGGCCGACTCGGTCGACACGATCATCACGATCCCGAACCAGAAGCTGATCGCGCTCGCCGACGACGATATGTCGATGCTCGAGGCGTTCCGCCGCGCGGACGATGTGCTGGTGCAGGCCGTCCGCGGCATCAGCGATCTCATCGTCAATCCCGGCATGATCAACGTCGACTTCGCCGACGTGAAGACGATCATGAGCGGCATGGGCCGCGCGCTGATGGGCACCGGCTGGGGCAAGGGCGCCCGCCGCGCGACCGACGCCGCCGAGATGGCCATTCACTCCCCCCTCCTCGATGATGTGTCGATGGAAGGCGCGAGCGGCATTCTCATCAACTTCACGGGCGGACCCGACATGAAGCTGCGTGAGATCAACGAGGCCGCGTCGCTCGTCCAGCAGGCCGCGCACGAGGATGCGAACATCATCTTCGGCACCGTCATCGACCCAGACATGGGCGATATGGTGAAGGTCACCGTCATCGCCACGGGCTTCGACGACGATGCGCGCACGAGCGACGAGGTCATCGAGGCTCCGCGCGCGAGGACCATCAGCCTCCCGACGCAGGCGCCGAAGCAGTCCCCCGGCCGCGTCTCGGTGCCCTCGACCTACGGGCTTCGCGAGATGCCGCGCGGGTCGAGCATTCCGCCCGCACCCGCGACCGTTCCCGCCCGCGCGACGCGCGCCACGCTGCCTCCGCAGCAGGTGATGATGCCGAGCGCTCGCATGAACCGCGCGTTCGGTGCGGCCGCGCTCGACGACGAGGCTGTGCTCGACATCCCCGCGTACCTCCGCCGCGGCGCTCCCGCGCAGGAGTGAGCACGGAATAAGCGTCCCTTCCCCTGTGTGTAAGGCAGCGGCGGTGCGGGACTCCTCTCGCGCCGCCGTCGTCTTTTCTGCCCTGTTTCAAAGGTGATCCGCTCGATCGCGGGGCGTGTGCCGAGGGTGCGCAGAGTGTCCCACCTATTTTACTTTGAGCAGCAACGATTACTTGACCCGCGATCTGCGGGAGAGTCTTCTCTAACCTTCCGATGAAGCTCGAGCTCCAAGATCTCGTGAAGAAAGCGCGGCAGTCGCGGCGAGAGCTACGCGGCGTCGTCGTCGCGCTGCTCGTGCTCGGCTGCTCTGCGCACTTGGCGTTCGCGCACTCGACGATCAACGTGTTGCCCTCGCCCGCGCCTGCGCCAGCGCCGCGCGTCGTCGCGATCACGAAGTCGGAGCCGGACGCTGCGCTCCGGACCGTGCATCTGCCCGGGGCGTGGATGCCGCCGAGTCGCAGGGGCTGTGTCCGTACCGCGCGCTGCAACGCCACGCGCCGCGTGCCTCAGCCGTCGAGGAAGGACGCCGAGTTTGCGGCGAGCCTGGGGCTCGGCGACGATCACACTGCGCGCACGCTCCTCGAGGAGCCGCCGCGCGCCGAGTGGGTCGCCGCCGTCGGGTCCACGCCCGTCGCGGGGATGCTCTGGCCCGTCGCAGAGGGGCACTTCGGGCGCGGGGTAGGGCGCACGAGGCAGCGCCCGCTCAGCCGCATCCCGCACGAGGGCATCGACATCGCGGCGCCCGTCGGCGCCGACATTCACGCCGTCAACGACGGCCTGGTCGCCTACAGCGACAATGGCATTCACGGATACGGCAACCTCGTCATCCTCGTGCACGCAGACGGCACGACGACGCACTACGCGCACTGCAGCGCGACGTTCGTCGTCGCCGGGCAGCGCGTGCGGCGCGGAGAGATCATCGCGCAGGTCGGCGCGACGGGGCTGGCGCGCGGCGCCCATCTGCACTTCGAGTGGCGTCGAGGACCGAGCTATCGCGACCCGATGCCGTTCTTCGTCGGCGCGGTCCTGCGCGACCGCACGGTCGTCGCCGTCGGTCCCGCGATCGTCGGCGCCGTCGACTGAAGCGCCGACGGACTGACGGAGCGAGCTGGGCGCTCAGAGCCCGAAGCGCTCGGCGTTCGCGCGCAGAAATTCGAGGTAGTGCGCGGCGTCGTGTCCGCCCTCGAGCTCGCCCGCCTCGACGCACGCCTCGAGCGCCTTGAAGAGGTCGCCGATCTTCTTGCTCGGCGGCAGCCCGAACGCGGCCATCACCTCGAGGCCGAGGCCCTTCGGCAGCGGTGGGCGCTTGGCGTCTTCCTCCTGCAATTTACGGATGCACGCGCTGAGCTCGCTGATCTGCTGCAGCCCGCGCTTGCGCTTCTCGGGGCGCTTGGTCGTGATGTCCGCGCGCGAGAGGTCGAGCAGATCGACGAGCCCCTCGCCCATCTCCTTCGAGAAGCGGCGCACCGCGCTGTCGGTCCACGAGGCGTCGTACTGGCTGGCGCGGAGGTGGTGCAGGATCAGGAAGTGAATGCGGTCGAAGGTCTCGCCCTCGAAGCCGAGGCGCTGACCGACGCGCTTGCGAAACATCGCCGCGCCGACCTCGCTGTGCCCGAAGAAGTGCACCTCGCCGCTCGGCTCGATGCTGCGCGTCTTGACCTTGCCGATGTCGTGAAGGAGCGAGCCCCAGCGCACGGCGAGGCGCGGCACGCTCTGCAGCACGACCTGCTTCGTGTGCTTCCAGACGTCCTTGTGCCGCCACTCGCCGTCGCCGAAGCCGACGAGCGACGCGACCTCCGGCAGCCACACATCGAGCGCGCCTGTCAGGCGGAGCGCCTCGAGCCCCTCGTCGGGCTGCTTTCCGAGGAGCAGGCGGTCGAGCTCGGCGCGCGCGTCCTCGAGCGTCACGGCGCGGTGCTGCGCGGCGCTCGCGCGGAGCGGAGAGGTGAGCGCCGGTGCTCCCTCGACGCCGCAGCCGTGGTCTGCGGCCCAGCGCAGGGCGGCTAACGCTGGGGCTCCGTCGATCGGCTCACTCGGGGTCTCGATCGGCTTGGTTTCCACAGCCGGGCGATGCTAGCAGCCGTCCCGTTCAGACGCAGCCGCCCGCGTAGTAATCGCCGAAGGAGTCGATGGCCATGCGCTCGATGCTCAGCGCGTCGAGCTCGCACGCGCCCGGCCCGTCTTTGCGGACGGTGACGCTCTGTACGTGCACCTCGACGACGCTGTCGCGCGGGCCGACCACGACAGTGAGCGTTTGGCGAAGCCCGTCCGTCGCCAAGCCGCTCGCGTCCCACTCGGCGGCTGGAATCACGTGCGCCTCGACCAACGAAGCGCCCGTGTCCGACGACGCGTCGGAGAGGCTGGTGCTCGTCAGCGCGACGCGCACGGTGAGCGACGCCCCAGCGTCGCAGCGCGCGACGAGCACGAGGTCGAGCGAGCCCCCGACGAAGCTGCTCGTCGTGCTCGGCGCGGCGGGGCCATCGACGAGCACGCCGTCGCCCTCGAGCGCCAAGCCGCGCAGTCCTGGCAGCAGCGTCGACGTCGTGTGCGCGGCGCCCGCCGGGCCGGTGACCTGCGTCCAGCCGCACGGCAGGTCGTGGCAAGTCGCGTCGAACGGCTCCCCATAGACGCGCAGCGTGCCGTACGAGGTCGGTGTCGGCGAGCACGCGAGGAGCGTGAGGAGGGCAGCGACGAGCGTGAGGCCGAGTCGTTTCGAAGCGCGTGAGCCCATCATCGCCTCCACTCGAGTCCGAACTCCAGGCGCGGTCCGCCGAGGCCGACGTTGTGCCCGAAGCGGTTCACGTCGAGCACGGGATACGCGTCCCAGCCAATGCGCGCCACGAGGCGCAGCGGCTCGCTCAGCCAGAGCGAGGTGCTGAACCCGAGCGAGAAGCGCGGCGCCGCGCGGGTGACGGAACCGCCGGTCTGCACGACCTCCGCGTAGGCGACGCCCACCGCCACATCCGGCGTCAGCTCCACTCCACCGATGGGGATGCGCAGCTCCGCCACGCCGAGCACCTCGGTGCCCGAGACCTGCACCTGCTCGCTCGCGGTGCCGCCCGAGGGCGCGTCGATCGTTCGCCAGCGGGAGCCGAGGCGCGCGCCGAGGAAGAGCCAACCCACCGCGCGGAAGGTGAGCGCGACGTCGAAGCCGAGCGTCGCGTTCGTCGAGTACCCGCGCGACAGCAGCGCTGAGTCGAGCGTGTACTCGGGCGCGTTGCCGACGCCGAACGTGGCCCTGAGGGCGACGTCTGCGTCGTCGAGGCGCAGCTCGGGGCTCGTCGGCGGTGCTGCGATCGGCGCGCTCGCGGGCGGCGCGTTGCCGAACACCGGGGCGATCGACGGGGGTGGGCTCCACGCGGGCGGCACGGCCTGCGCGCTCCCAGCGCTCGTGATTCCAAGGAGCGCAGCGGTCAGCGCCGCGCTCAGCGCCAGGTAACTCGCATCTCGCACGCATCATCTCCACGGGTTCGACAACGTTCTTCTGCGTAGCTCGTGACCGCCGCGCCTGATAGCTCCACCGAGCGCACGGCCCAGCCGAGCACGCTGAGGCAGTGAGCGGGGTGCGGTGACTCGAAGCCCTCGATGCGGATGACCACGGAGGTCGGGCCTTCGTCGCCCGGCACCAAGCGCCCCGAGCTGTAGTGCACCTCCCAGAGCCTCGCCGCCTTCTTGAAGATGAACTGCGGGGTGTTGAGGCGATAGAAGATGCGATAGAGCGTCGGGAGGTTCACCTCCGCGCCGTACTTCGCCATCTCGAAGCAGAGCGCGAGGTCGCCCTTGCCGAACATGCGATCGGCCTCGACGTTGACCTCGATGAAGAGCCCGAACGGCACCCACGCGTGCGGCATCACGCGCCCATCGAGCAGCTCGCGGTTCTCGGCGCTGAGCGCATCGCGGAGGCGCCGATACGCTGCCTCGCCGTAGCGCTCCCGCACATACCGAATGCGCGAGGTCACTGCGCTGCCCTTGACGAGTGACATCTCCCTGCGAGCAGCCTAACACAACGCCGCTGGATCCTCGCGCGACGCAGGCGCGCTCGACGCGCGGAGGGGGTACGCTCCCGGCCGTCATGAACGCGCGCGCGCACTCCCTTCGGATCTGGCTCTATCCGTTCTCGATCCTGCTCAGCGTCATCGTCACGCTGCTCGTGCTGATGTTCTTCGCGGACACCTACGCGCGCCCCGACGCAGCCGCGCTCTGGCATCTCTTTCTCGCGCCGAACGGGGCTGCTGCGGCGGGTACGCTGACGAGCGCGGGGCAGGTCGTCGCCGGCGTCCTCGCCATCGCGATCACGGTCGCTGCCATCGTCGTCGAGCTCGCGAGCACGCGGTACACGCACCGCATCACGGAGTTGTTCATCGCGGAGCCGACGAACTTCATCGTCATCGGCTTCTTCGTCGTGACCAACCTGCAGGGCATCTGGGTCACGCTGACCTTCGATCCGAGCGTCGACTTCGTGCCGCACTGGGGCGTCGCGCTCTCGATGGTGATGCTCACCATCTCGCTGTTGATCCTGATTCCGTACTTCGCGTTCATCTTCCACTTCCTGCAGCCCGACACGATCCTCGCCCACATCCGCAAGCACACGCTCGACGCCGTGCGCGACTCGCGCGACGCCGCGCGTGGCAAGGCCGAGGCCGTGCGCGGCATCGAGCAGCTCGCGGACGTCGCGCTCAACGCGATGGAGAGCAAGGACAAGGGCGTCTCGATGATGAGCGTCGAGGCGCTCCGACAGCTGACCGACGAGTATCAGGCCCTCCGCCCCGCGCTCTCGGAGGCGTGGTTTCAAGTCGACGGCGACCTCGCGCGGAATCCCGACTTCGTCTCGATGGCGCCCGAGGTGCTCGCGGACGTCTCGTCCCGTCGTTATTGGGTCGAGATGAAGGTGCTGCGTCAGTATCAGACGCTCTACAACGAAGCGCTCAACAAGATGCGCGACATCAATTACGTCGTCGCCATCAGCACGCGCCGCATCGGCGACATGGCGATGGCGCAGAAGAACGACGAGCTCGTCGACCTCGTCATCAAGTTCTTCAACACGTTCCTGCGGGCGACGATCAACGCGCGCGATGTCCGCACCGCGTACAACGTGCTCAATCAATATCGCCTCTTCGGCGAGGAGCTGCTCGACTACGGGGATGGCAAGCGCGCCGTCGAGGTCGCGCGCTACTTCAAGTATTACGGGCGCCTCTCGTTCGATCAGAAGCAGCCCTTCGTCCTCGAGACGGTCGCCTACGACCTCTGCACGCTCAACGAGATCGCGTTCGACAAGAGCAGCAAGGTGGGGCGCGACATCCTCCGCATCTTCCTCGAGGTCGACAAGGAGAGCGAGACGGAGGTGCAGGAGGCGTCGCTGCGCGGCGTGCGCAAGGCGCAGCTCAAGCTCGCTACCTATTACCTGCTGAAGGGCGACGAGGCGTCGGCCCGCGAGGTGCACCGCGACATGCTGCACGAGAAGCCCGAGCGGCTCGCGTCGATCCGCGACGAATTGCTCGCCGTGCAGTCCCGGGAATTCTGGGAAATCTCGGATCGCGGGCAGAACTTCGACTATCTCTCGCCCGAGCGAAAGCGCTGCATGCTCGCGTTCTTCGATTGGTTCGGGGACGTGCTCCCGCCGCGGGAGTCGCTCTTCCCGTCAGCGCCTCCCGAGCCTTCGACCGCGGCGCCCGCAGGGATCGGCGAGGACGCCGGCGTCCCGCGCCGTGACCCGACGGGCGCCTCGTAGCGCACCTCTCGGCCTCTCGGCGTGCCTCAGCGCAGCGCGCGCGTGAGGACGGTGAGGAGCGCGTCGTTCTCGCTCGGTGTGCCGACGGTGATGCGCACGAGACCGTCGAGCGCGGCGCCGTGGCCCGAGAAGGCGCGGACTGCGATCCCAGCGGCGGCGAGCGCGTCGAGGACGCGCGCCGAGCGCTCACCGAAGCGCACGAGGACGAAGTTCGCGCGGCTCGGCGTGAACGACATCCCGCGAAGCTCAGAGAACGCCGCCTCGAGGCGCGCGCGCTCCGCGACGATCGCGGCGACGTGCGCGTCGAATTCGGCCCGTAGTTCGCCGAGAGCGAGCGCGCCCACCGCCTGCGAGAGCGCGTTCAGGTTGAATGGCTGCCGCGCCTTCTCGACCTCGGCGGCGAGCGCGCGGGGGAGGCGCGCCCAGCCGACGCGCGCCGCGGCGACGCCGATCTTCGAGAGCGTGCCGAGGAGCGCGACGTTCTCGTAGGCGTCACACCACGACGAGAGCGAGCGCCCCGCGAACGCCGCGTAGGCCTCGTCGAGCACGACGAGCGACTCCGGCGCAGCGGCGATGACGGCGCGCAGGGCGTCGTCCGCGAAGGTGTTGCCCGTCGGGTTGTT
>CAIUAC010001051.1 GCA_903896985.1 uncultured Sandaracinus sp. | reverse complement strand
GGGAAGCTGACGCTCTACCAACTGAGCTATGCCCGCAGAGCGCGGAACCTTTAGCGAATTTGGGAGGGCCGGTCAAGGCCGGAGGTGGGCGTCCCCAATTCTCGTGGCTCATTCGCGTCGGGCGGGGCGTTCGACTCAAGGGCGCGCGCCGAACTGCCGATGGAGCAGTGGGGGTCACTCAGTCGACGCCGCGGGGGAACCGTGAAGATCGCCAGCTCGGACATTCAGTTCGCCAGCCAGCACCGCTCCATCAGCGAGCACACGCTCCAGGAGTCCCTGCGGACGTGGACGGGAGACAAGCGGCCAGACTTCGAGGGGCGCGAGGCGCGCGCGAACGCGGGCGCGGCAGCCTCCGATGCCGTGACGCTCTCACGGCAAGCCGTGGCGGCGATGCGTGAGCAGCAGGCGACGGAGGCGTCCTCGGGCGGGCGGGGCGCGTCGACGCCCGAGGGCGGCGTGAGCACGCAGGCGGCGAAAGAGGCGACGAATGACGCCGAGGACGGCCTCGGGGACACGCCGCAGTACCGCCTGTTGATGCTCCTCGTCGAGCGGCTCACCGGCCGGAAGATCAGGCTCGTGCGCACCGAGGACCTGACGAGAGGCTCTGCGCCGGTCGCCGCAACTCCTGACGCTCGCTCGGCCGCGCCGGCGCCGCAGGGCCAGGCAGCGGAACCGCCGAAGCGCGCTGGGTATGGCGTCGAGTATGACCGGCACGAGGTCGTCCACGAAGCGGAGACGACGACGTTCGCGGCGCAGGGCGTCGTGCAGACGACGGACGGCCAGGAGATCGCGTTCGCTGTTGGGCTGACGATGAGCCGCGACTATCGCGCCGAGAGCAACGTCAGCGTCCGCCTCGGCGACGCGGTGGTGAAGGACCCGCTCGTCATCAACTTCGGGGGGACCGCGGCGCAGCTCACGGAGGCGAAGTTCAGCTTCGATCTCGACGCCGACGGCAGCGCCGAGAGCGTCTCCTTCGTCGGTCCGGGGAGCGGCTTTCTCGCGCTCGACAAGAACGGCGACGGCAAGATCGGCGATGGGCGCGAGCTCTTCGGCGCGTCGACGGGGAACGGCTTCGCCGAGCTCGCCGCCTACGACGAAGACCACAACGGCTGGATCGACGAGAACGACGCCGCCTACCAGAAGCTGAGCGTCTGGACGCGCGACGCGGCGGGCCGGGACACCTACCGAAGCCTCGCGCAGGCCAACGTCGGTGCGCTCAGCGTGGGCAGCGTCGACACCGCGTTCGACCTCAAGAACGCAGCCAACCGCCTCGACGGGCAGGTCCGCGCGACCGGCGTCTACCTGAGCGAGAGCGGCGCAGTGGGCACGCTCCAGCAGGTGGACTTGGCCCTCGGAGCGGTCGGCGAGCCCCCGCGCTCGTAGCGCTCCCCGGGGGCGCCACCGGCGGGTGGGCTTGTCGAACGCCCCCACGATGGTCAAGATGAGCCCGTCGTGACCCGCGTTCTGCCCGCCTTCGTCGTCGCCCTGCTCGCCATCGCCCCGTCGGCGGGCGAAGAGCTGTGCGAGTCGGTCGACCGGACGACGTGGTCCGCTCGCTCGACGGTGTCGGCTCGCCCCGGGGCGGAGCCTAGCGTCCGCCAAGGCGCGAGCACCGACGTCGCCGACGAGTCGCGCGAGCAAGCGCCGCTGGTGTTCCACGTCGTGCCGCGCCCAGCGGCGGCGTTCCGCCCTCTCGGCCACAGCGGGAGCGGCGCCCTCGCGCTGCACGGCCGCGTCGTCGATGGTAGGGCGCTCGCCCGCCGCCTCTTCGTGACCCCGCGCGCTGCGTGCGACGGCTCGGGCGACCCCGACTCGCCTGCGTGAACCCGCCGTCGCGGCGGCTCTCGCCCGACGACTCGCGCACCGACTCCGTACGTCGACTCACCATTCCACGCCCCCGCCGCACCGCGTTGAGCACCGCTCCGCGATCGCGCGCGACCCACACTTACTCTCCGCTCTGAGGTTCCCCGTGAACAACGAATCCATCTCCTCGCGCATCCTCGACCTGATCTCGTCACGCTCGCTCACGCAGGCGGCGCTCGCCCGCCGCGCCGGCATCGACACGGCGCTCCTCAACCGCAAGCTCAAGGGCCATCGCCGCTTCCGGCGCATCGAGCTCGAGTGGATCGCGGGGGCGCTCGGGCTGACGCTCGCCACGATCGTCAGCGGCACCGACTTCGAGACGCCCTCAGGCGTCAGCGCGCCGACGCAGGAAGCAACCCCGACGGCGTCCTGAGCCCGCCCGCGGCGGTCACCTCGTCGAGGTTCGCCCAAGCGCGCACCCCGTCGACGTTGACGACGCCGAGCCAGACCTCCGCGCCGTCAGCGGGCGGGAGCGCTTCGCCGACCTGCTGCACGATCCCGTCGCGCGCACCGCCCGCGACCACGAGACGCTCGTGTCCGCGGGTCGTCGCGACGTCGTACTCCGTCACGAGCAGCCCGCCCTCCCAGCGGACGTCCACCAGGCGCGCGCGCCCGCGCGCCCCATCATCCGCGCTCGCGAGCGGCTGGCTCAGACACAGGCCCGCCACCAGCGCGAGCAGCGCCGCGCCGACGAGCGCCCGCCGACGCTCGCGGCGCCGTAGGAACGCCGCGAGCACCGCGAGTCCAAACGCGAACAGAGCGCTCGCCCCCACGCCGCCCCGACCGAGCGGCCCCTGCACGCCGCAGGACCCGCGTCGCGCGCCCACACCGAGGGCGAAGTCCACGTCCGCGTAGAGATCCTGCACGCCCGCGCGGTCATCCTCCTCGATGCTCCGCTGGGTCGTGTCGCCGACGTGCAGCCGCGGCCACATCGTCGCGGCGTCGTCCTCCGTCGCCTCGCCGAGCCCGAGCACATGGCCCGACTCGTGCGCGAGCACCGACGCGAGGTCGTACATACGCCGCTCTCGGCCCCGGGGGTCGGCGCTGATCAGCTGGAGGTCGCGCGAGTCGAGCACGAGCACATCGGCGTCGAGCATCCACCCGTCCTCGCGATAGGTCGTCACCGTCACCGCGAGCGCCGCGCTCGAGACCGGCAGCGACGCGACGCGGTAGATGCCGTTCTCGTTGCTGCCACCCGACGAATAGCCCGGAGGGAGCGAGGTCGCGCGGTCGAGGACGAGCGACGGCACGCCGGCGATCCCCGCCCACGCAGCGAAACCTAGCTGCGCCGCCTGCATCGACTCATCCGACGTCGCGCAGAGCCCCGCGTCGACCCGCATCGGGACCCGCGCGGTCGACCAGCGGACCGGGTCCCCCGAGCGCGTGTAGCGCAGCGTGTAGGCGCGCGCGGCCGTCGGAGCCAACAGCCCGGCGACGCACGCGAACACCGCGAACGAACACCACGCGGTCCTGCTACCACCAGGCATCGCTCATAGAAACGGCCGTTCCTGATGGAAACTGAAGGGGCCCACTCTGCGCGAGAGCGCGAATGTTCATCGGGTATCGTCGCGCCCGTGTCGCGAACACCTCCACCGACTTCCACCCCTGACTTTCTCCGCACGCTTCACCGCAAACGCGCCGTCTCGGACGACGGCACGCGCATCTCCTACGAGGTGCTCGGCGAGGGCGAGCGCGTGCTGCTCCTCGCGAACGGGCTCGGCGGTCGGCTCTACGCGTGGGAGCCGCTGCTCGAGGGGCTCTGGCGGGACTATCGCCTGATCACCTGGGACTATCGCGGTCTCTTCGACTCGGACACGCCGACCTCGCGCCGCCGCCTCTCGCTGGTCGACCACGTCCACGACGCGTGCGCGATCCTCCAGGCCGAGCGCTGCCAGCGCGCCACGTTCGTCGGCTGGAGCATGGGCGTGCAGGTCGCGCTCGATCTCGCCGCGACGCACCCCGAGCTCTGCGCGGGGCTGGTCCTGATGAACGGCACCTACGGGCACACGCTCGCGACGGGCTTTCAGCCGCTCGTCTCGGTGCCCGGCGTCCCGAAGCTGCTGCACTTCTTGATCGAGTCGATCCACGGCCACCCCGCCGTCGCCGATCGCGTCGCGCAGCTCGCGCGGCTCGGCGAGCTGCCGACGACGGCGATGTTCGCGCTCACCGCTGGGCGTCGCGGCATCGCGCTACGCCCCGCCCTGCGCCGCTACATGGACGACGTGCTCGGGCCGAGCTTCGACAACTATCTGCGTCTCTTCCAGGAGCTCGACGCGCACAGCGTCTACCACTTGCTCCCGGAGATTCAGAGCCCCGCGCTCGTCGTCAGCGGCTTGCTCGACGCGCTCACGCCGGCGCGGCAGTCGTGGGAGATCCACTGGCGCCTCCGCGACTCCAAGCACCTCGCGCTGCTCCGCGCCTCGCACTTCTCCCTGCTCGAGCACCCCGAGCTCGTGGTGCCCGCCGTGCGCACGTTCCTCGAGACCCGCGCGCGCTGGTAGGCGCCGACCCGCGAGCCACCGCGGATCAGCGCCAATCAGCTCAGTTCAGCGCGGCGCGATCGGGATGTTCCAGATATCCGTCGCGTAGTCCGTGATGGTCGCGTCCGACGAGAAGCTGCCCATGCGCGCGACGTTGAGGATCGCCTTGCGCGTCCAGGCGTCCTCGTCGCGGAACAGCTTCTCGACGGCGAGCTGGGTGTCGCGGTAGCTCGCGAAGTCCGCGAGCAGCAGGAACTCGTCGCGATCGAGCAGCGACGAGACGATCGGCAGGAACGGCGAAGCCTCTCCCCCGGCGAAGAGCGCGCTCCCGATCGCGGTCAGCACGCCTCGAATGTCCTCGTCGGCCGCGACGTAGCTGCGCGGCTCGTAGCCCTCGCTCTTCTTCGCCGCGACCTGCTCCGCGTTCATGCCGAACACGAACATATTCTCCGCGCCGACGGCGTCGCAGATCTCGATGTTGGCGCCGTCGAGCGTGCCAATCGTGAGCGCGCCGTTCATCGCGAACTTCATGTTCCCGGTGCCCGACGCCTCCATGCCCGCAGTGCTGATCTGCTCGGACAGATCCGCCGCTGGGATGATCACCTCCGCGAGAGAAACGCTGTAGTTGGGCAGGAACACGACCTTGAGCAATCCCTTGATGTCGGGGTCGCGGTTGATCACGTCCGCGACGCCGTTGACGAGGCGAATGATCTGCTTCGCGCGCTCGTAGCCGGGCGCCGCTTTACCCGCGAAGATCACCGTGCGCGGGTGTACGTCGTTGCGCGCGCCGCTCTTGATCGCGCGATACAGGTGCACGACGTGCAGCAGATTGAGCAGCTGCCGCTTGTACTCGTGGAAGCGCTTCACCTGCACGTCGAAGATCGACTTCGGATCGACGACGACGCCGACCTGCTTCTCGATCAGCGCCGCGAGGCGCTCCTTGTTGGCGAGCTTGGCGGCACGGAACTTCCAACGGAATCCGTCGTCGTCGACGAGCTTCTCGAGCCCGACCAGGTCCCCGAGCTGACGCGGCCACTCGGTCCCGACCGTGTCGGTGATCAGCTTCGAGAGCGCGGGATTGCAGCTGAGCAGCCAGCGGCGCGGCGTGACGCCGTTCGTCTTGTTGCGGAACTTGCCGGGATAGAGCGCGTCGAACTCCGCGAACATCCCCTCTCGCAGCAGCCGGCTGTGCAGCGCCGAGACGCCGTTGACGGAGAAGCTACCGACGATCGCGAGGTTCGCCATGCGCACCTGCTTCTCGCCGTACTCCTCGAAGAGCCCGACGCGCTTCACGCGCGCGGCGTCCCCCGGGAACTTCAAGCGCGCCTCGGCGAGCAGGCGGCGGTCGATCTCCCGGATGATCTGCATATGCCGCGGGAGCACGCGCTCCATCAGCCACACAGGCCACTTCTCGAGCGCCTCGGGCATGAGCGTGTGATTGGTATACGCGAAGCTCTTGGTGACGATGTCCCAAGCGCGCTCCCAGCCGAGCTTGTGCGTGTCGAGCAGCAAGCGCATCAGCTCCGCGACGGCGATCGCGGGGTGCGTGTCGTTGAGCTGAAATACCGCCTTGTCAGGCAGAGTGTCGAGCGTCGGGTGCGCGCTCAGGTGCCGACGGATGGCGTCCGACAGGGTCGCTGCGACGAAGAAATACTCCTGCTTGAGGCGCAGCTCCTTCCCCTGCATGACCTGATCGTTCGGATACAAGACGCGCGAGATGTCCTCCGTCGCGTTCTTGTGCCGCACCGCCTCGACGTAGTCGCCACGGTTGAAGTCCGAGATATCGAACTCGCACGTCGCCTTCGCGCTCCAGAGGCGCAGCGTGTTCACGCACTCGGTGCGATAGCCGGGCACCGGGATGTCGTTCGCCATCGCGATGACGTCGTCGGTGTCGACCCACTCGTAGACGAGCTCGCCGCGCGCGTCCATGCGCGTCTGCACGCGCCCGTTGAAGTGGATCGTGTGGACCTGATCGGGGCGCGGGATCTCCCACGGGCTGCCGAACGCGAGCCAATTGTCCGGCTGCTCGACCTGCGCGCCGTTGACGATGGTCTGACGGAAGATGCCGTACTCGTAGCGGATGCCGTAGCCGACGGCGGGGATCCCGAGCGTCGCCATCGAGTCGAGGAAGCACGCCGCGAGCCGCCCGAGGCCACCGTTGCCGAGGCCGGGGTCGTGCTCCTGCTCGCACACCGCGTCGAGGTCCTGCCCGTAGTTGGCGAGCGCGATGCGCGTCTCTTCGAGCACGCCGAGGTTCGAGAGCCCGTCGCGGAGCAAGCGCCCCATCAGGTACTCCATCGAGAGGTAGTACACGCGCTTGGCGTCGCGCTTGTAGTAGCTCTTCTGCGTCTTGTTCCAGCGATCCATCATCCGGTCACGAGCCGCGCGCGCGGTCGCCCAGAAGAAGTCGTGGGGCTTGACCGAGTACTCGTCTTTCCCGAGCGTGTACTCGACGTGGTTGGCGATGGAGAGCTGGATCGAAGGCGCATCCAGCCCGAGGTCGTATTCCGTGATGCCCTTCAAGGGGACGATCGAGCGCATGGTGCGCGACCTTAGCGCATCTGCCGCCGGTGAGCCCCGTGCTATCCCTCGCGGGTGCGCGTCGCCTCCTGGAACGTCAACGGCCTCCGCTCCTGCGCGACGAAGGGCTTCGGTCGCTGGCTGCGGAGCTCAGGCGTCGACGTCGCGTGCCTGCAAGAGGTGCGCGCGCTGCCGGAGCAGCTCCCGCGCGCGCTGACCAAGCCGCGCGGCTTTCATGCGCACTACGCGGCCGCCGAGCGCCCCGGCTACAGCGGCGTCGCGGTGCTCGCGCGCTCGGCGCCTGACGCCGTCGACATCGGGCTCGGCGAGCCGCGCTTCGACGTCGAGGGGCGCCTCCTGAGCGCGCGCTTCGGCAAGCTGACGATCGTCAACGGCTACTTCCCGAACGGCAGCGGCAAGAACCGCGATCTCTCGCGCATCCCGTACAAGCTCGACTTCTATCGCGCGCTCCACGCGCACCTCGACGCCGCGATGCAGCGCGGCGAGCGCATCCTCGTGCTCGGCGATCTCAACACCGCGCACGAGGACCTCGACATCGCGCGCCCGCGCGAGAACCGCGAGAACAGCGGCTTTCGCCCCGAGGAGCGCGAGGAGCTCTCGCGCTGGCTCGGCACGGGCTGGGTGGACACCTTCCGGCACTTCACGAAGGAGGGCGGACACTACTCGTGGTGGGCGCAGCGCCCGGGCCTCCGCGAGCGCAACGTCGGGTGGCGCATCGACTACGTGCTCGCCTCGCCGGGCGCGCTGCCGTTCGTCCGCAGCGCCGCGATTCACCCGAAGGTGAAGGGCTCTGATCACTGCCCGGTCAGCGTCGACCTCGATCCGTTGGTGCTCGGTTGAGCGCGCGTTTGACCCTGCGCGAGTGGCTCCGCGAGGGCCCCTTCACGCTGACGATGTCGAGCGGCTTTTTTGGCTTCTTCGCCCACACCGGCGTGCTCTCCGTGCTCGAAGACGAGGGCCTGCTGCCCGCGCGCATCACCGGCTCGAGCGCGGGGGCGTTGGTCGGCGGCGCGTGGGCGTCGGGGCTCAGCGCGGGGAAGCTCGCCGCGGAGCTTTTCGCGCTTCGGCGTGAGCACTTCTGGGACCCTTGGCCAGGCGCCGGGCTCTTGCGCGGCAAGCTCTTCCGCGAGCGACTGACGACGCTCTTGCCGACCCACACCTTCGAGGCGTGCCGCGTGCCCCTGCACGTCAGCGTCTTCGACGTCGTCGCGCGGCAGACGCGCGTGCTCGGCGGCGCAGGCGACCTCGTGCGCGCCATTCACGCGACCTGCGCGGTGCCGTTCATGTTTCACCCGGTGTGGATCGAGGGGCGCCCGTTCGTGGACGGCGGAGTCGCCGATCGCCCTGGTTTGGCGGGCGTCCCCGCGGGCGAGCGCGTCCTCTACCACCACCTCGCGAGCCGCTCACCTTGGCGCCGCCCGGGCAGCCCCTCGCTGCGCGTGCCGGTGCGCGCGGGGCTCGTACCGTTGGTGCTCCAAGGATTGCCGCGCGTCGGTCCGTTCAAGCTCGAGCAAGGGCCACGCGCGCTCGACGCAGCGCGGCAACGCACACGCGCGCTCCTCGACGCGCCGCTGCCCCGCTGAGGGGCGACCTGCGCGCGTCGGTCGGGCTAGTACAAAGCCGCCGCTGCGTGTGAGAATCGGCGCCCTTCCCGAGGAGCCCACCGAGCATGTCGCATTCGTCCATCGAGAGCGTGTCGCGCGAAGCGCGAGTCTTTGCGCCGCAAGAAGAGTTCGCTCGCACCGCGCGCGTTCCGTCGCGCGAGCGCTACGAGGAGATGTACCGGCGCAGCCTCGAGAGCCCGGACGAGTTCTGGCTCGAGATCGCCAAGGATCTGCACTGGTTTCGCGCCCCGACGAAGGGGCTCGACTGGAGCAACGCGCCGCACGCGACGTGGTTCGCGGACGGCACGACGAACCTCGCCTACAACTGCCTCGATCGGCACCTCGACGGGGCGCGCCGCAACAAGGCGGCGATCATCTTCGAGGGCGAGCCAGGCGATCAGCGCACGCTCACCTATCAGCAGCTGCACCGCGAGGTCTGCCGCTTCTCGAACGTCCTCGGCAAGCTCGGCGTGACCAAGGGCGACCGCGTCGCCATCTACATGGGCATGGTCCCCGAGGCGGCGATCGCGATGCTCGCGTGCGCGCGCATCGGCGCCGTGCACACGGTGATCTTCGGAGGCTTCGCCGCGGAGGCGGTGCGCGATCGCGTCAACGACGCGCAGGCGAAGGTCGTCATCACGCAGGACGGCGCGTGGCGCCGCGGCACCGTCGTGCCGCTCAAGGAGAACGTCGACCGCGCCATCGCGGAGACGCCGACCGTCAAGCACACGGTCGTGCTCAAGCGCACCGGCAACGAGGTCGCGATGGAGGCGGGGCGCGACCATTGGTGGCACGACGTCCTCGAGGCCGTCCCCGCGAAGCACGAGGCCCCGGCGCTCGACGCCGAACACCCTCTCTTCATCCTCTACACCTCGGGCACGACGGGGAAGCCGAAGGGCGTGCTGCACACGACGGGCGGCTACATGGTCGGCGCCTACGCGACCACCCAATACGTCTTCGATCTGAAGGAGAACGACACGTATTGGTGCACAGCGGACGTCGGCTGGGTCACTGGACACAGCTACATCGTCTATGGCCCGCTCGCGAACGGCGCGACCTGCCTGATGTACGAGGGCGCCCCCAATCACCCCGATCAAGACCGCGTTTGGTCGATGATCGAGCGGTACTCGGTGACCATCTTCTACACGGCGCCGACGGCGATTCGCGCGTTCGTGAAGTGGGGTGATCACCACCCGATGAAGCACGACCTCACCTCGCTGCGGCTGCTCGGCACGGTGGGCGAGCCGATCAATCCAGAAGCGTGGATGTGGTACCGGAAGCTGATCGGCGGCGAGCGCTGCCCGATCGTGGACACCTGGTGGCAGACGGAAACCGGCGCGATCATGATGTCGCCGCTGCCGGGCGCGATCGCGACGAAGCCGGGGAGCTGCACGCTACCGTTCTTCGGCGTCGCGCCGAAGGTGCTGCGCGAGGACGGCACGGAGGCGGGGCCCAACGAGGGCGGCTTGCTCGTGATCGAGAAGCCCTGGCCGTCGATGATGCGCACCATCTGGGGCGACGACGCGCGCTTCGCGGAGACGTACTTCTCGCGCTTCCCAGGCATCTACTTCACGGGCGACGGCGCGCGGCGGGATGACGACGGCTTCTTCTGGGTGATGGGGCGCGTCGACGACGTCGTGAACGTGTCGGGGCATCGCCTCGGCACCGCCGAGATCGAGAGCGCGCTCGTCGCGCACCGCAGCGTCGCCGAGGCCGCCGTCGTCGGTCGACCCGACGCGATGAAGGGCCAAGCGCTCGTCGCGTTCGTCACGGTCAAGGGCGGCGTGCAGCCGACCGCGGAGCTACGCGCGGTGCTGCTCGATCACGTCGCGAACGAGATCGGCAAATTCGCGCGGCCCGACGACATCCGCTTCACGGATATGCTGCCCAAGACGCGCAGCGGAAAGATCATGCGTCGCCTGCTGAAGGAGCTCGCCGGCGGCGGTGAGGTCAAGGGCGATATGACGACGCTCGAGGATCTCTCCGTGCTCGCGAAGCTGCGCGCCGACGACGAGTAGTCACGAAGCGCCAGCGGAGGCAGCGAACACGAAAAGCCCACCGAGTGCGAGCTCGGTGGGCTTCTTCGTTCACGCCGAGGAGGCGCGGTTCAGTGGACCGCGCGGACCTGCTGCACGAGCGCGTGGAACGCCTCGTGGACCGAGGTGAGCTTCGCCTCGACGTCCGCGCCCTGCGCAGTGCACGTCGCGGCCAGCTCGTCGGTGCTCGTCACGAGCGTCGCGCTCGCGGCAGTCCAGGCAGCGGCGTCGACTCCGGTGGGCGCCTCCGCCGTCTGCAACGCGCCCGCGCGCTCGCGCAGGTTGGCAGCCGCGCCGCACGCGAGCGTCGCGCGCCCGGCGCCCGGCTCGGAGTGCCACACCGGGGCGACCGTCTCGTGGAACGCAGCGACCGCGGGGGGAAGCGCGACCTCAGCCTCGCCGCCCTCGTGTCCGCCGTGCTCTCCGCCTTGATGGTTGCAGTCGCCCTCGCCTCCCGACGAGTGCCCACAATCGCCACCGCAATCACCCTCGCCGTGTCCGCCGCCGCCGCAAGCTGCGAGCGCGAAAGACAGGACGAGCACCTGAGCGAGCTTCTGTAGATTCATGGCCGACTAGATACCCGCGCACGCGGCGCGCGCAAGCGCGACCCAGGCCACTGCGACGAGTCGCGCCCCAAGCCCCGACGCGAACAGGCCCCATCCGACGAGGACCTGCGCGACGCGAAAGCCCCTGGCGAGCGCCCGTGCGCCCCGGACGTCGCACGCACGAGCCGTTCGGCCACCCCCCTTCACGCCTCCCGTCTTTGGCCGTTTTCGCAGTTGTCCGTCGGCGACCGGTCGACGGCATCAGGAGTCGGCTGCCCGCCCGAGGTCCACACTCGGTCCACTCCTTGTCCCGCGAAGCGACTCGTCGAGAGCGAGCAATGCCCAGCCACACCAACGTCCCGCAAAAGATCATGATCATCGACGACGACGTGGGGGTGTTGGTCAGCGCCAAGAGACTGCTCGAGCGGCGCGGCTACGCTGTCGCGATCCACGAAGGTGGGGCGGGCTGCGTCAAGGAGGTCTCGCGCTTCAACCCCGACTTGATCCTCGTCGACGTGAACATGCCGTTCCTGACGGGGGACGCGTTCGTCTCGCTGTTTCAACCGCGCTCGGGCGTCGCGCACTTCAGCGTGGTGCTCTACTCGGGGATCGACGAGCGCGCGCTGCAAGAGAAGGCGCAGAAG
This sequence comes from uncultured Sandaracinus sp., assembly GCA_903896985.1. Lineage (GTDB taxonomy): Bacteria > Myxococcota_A > Polyangia > Polyangiales > JADJQN01 > CAIUAC01. The sequence continues at coordinate 1,176 of CAIUAC010001051.1, read as the reverse complement.
TGCGGCGCGCAGGGCTACATCTCCAAGGCTGAGTCGACGCCGGAATTCACGCGGAAGGTCGCCTGCTTTCTGCGGCACGACTACGCCGCCGCCCAAGGCACGGCGGACTGACACGCGCCTGACGACGGGGGCGACCGAGGTTCGCGCGTCCGAACTCAACGTGGGAGGGACAGCCTCCCGTGCGGCCGCGCTCGCGCCCGAAACGCACGACGCCCTCGACCCGCATCGCTGCGAGCCGAGGGCGCGTGACGTTCGTCAGACTCGTGAAGTCACGAGTCCGAGTCAGCGGTTCAGTAGCGGTAGTACTCGGGCTTGAACGGCCCGTTGACGGACACGCCGAGGTACTTCGACTGCTTCGCCGTCAGCGTCGTGAGCTTCACGCCGAGCTTGCCGAGGTGCAGGCGCGCGACCTTCTCGTCGAGGTCCTTCGGGAGCACGTAGACCTTGCCCGTCTCGTACTTCTTCGGCTCGGTGAAGAGCGTGATCTGCGCGAGCACCTGGTTCGAGAAGCTCGTCGACATCACGAAGCTCGGGTGCCCCGTCGCGCAGCCGAGGTTCACGAGGCGTCCGCTCGCGAGCACGATCAGCTTCTTGCCGCCGGGGAACACGAAGTGGTCCACCTGCGGCTTGATGTTCTCGATGCGGACCTTGTTCTTCGGGTTCATCAGCGCAGCGATCTCGATCTCGCTGTCGAAGTGGCCGATGTTGCAGAGGATGGCCTCGTTCTTCATGGCCTTCATGTGCGCGAAGGTCACGACGTCACAGCAGCCCGTCGCCGTGACGACGAGGTCCGCCTGCGGCGCCGCCTCGTCCATCGTGACGACCTCGTAGCCCTCCATCGCCGCCTGCAGCGCGCAGATCGGGTCGACCTCGGTGATGAGCACGCGCGCGCCGTAGCTGCGGAGCGAGACCGCGCAGCCCTTGCCGACGTCGCCATAGCCGCACACGACGGCGACCTTGCCGGCGAGCATGACGTCCGTCGCGCGCTTGATGCCGTCGACGAGCGACTCGCGGCAGCCGTAGAGGTTGTCGAACTTCGACTTGGTGACGGCGTCGTTCACGTTGATCGCCGGGCAGAGCAGCTTGCCCTGCCTGGCCATCTCGTAGAGGCGGTGCACGCCCGTCGTCGTCTCTTCGCTGAGCCCGCGAATCGGGTCCTTCCCGCTGAACATCTCG
>CAIUAC010001050.1 GCA_903896985.1 uncultured Sandaracinus sp. | reverse complement strand
TCCGCGAGGGCCGCACCCACGCCGCCCCGTGTATTGAATCTACTCGTCGCCTGCGCGCTCGCCGCCTCAGCGTGCCAAAGCCACGTCGGCCCTGAGTCCAGCACCTCGCCCGTCACGACCGCTCCGACCGAGCAGAGCACAGCCGCGTACTCCCCAATCACCCCTTGCCTGCGAGGCCAGGTGCCGGTCTGCGCCTCCCAGAGCTGCAGCGGTTGCCCATGCGGCGGCTGGCGCTGCGCGGACCGCGAGTGCATGGCCGACGCCGACTGCGGACCCGGCCTGCGCTGCGGCTGTCGCGGGCCCGGCGCCTACGTGTGTCCGCCGGGGATGGCGACCGACGCCTGCGAGAACGCCCGCTGCGGCGGGCGCGTCTGTCGCGGCGCGAGCGAGTAGTCCGCGCACCGTGGTAGGCGAGCAGCGCCAGGCGCCGCAACCCCTGCGTGAAGGAGCTCATCGCCTCGAGCACCCGAAAGCGAGGCATGTAGCGGGGCGTGCCGTCGAAGCTCACGTCGGCCGTGGCGAAACACGCGCCGAGCAGGAAGTCGCGCTCGTCGAAGCGCGGAACCGCCGCATGGCTTCGTGGGTCGCAACCCAATGATGCCTATGGCCTGAAGGCAAACGCCGCGCGACGCGCTCGCAGCGCTCCGCTGCTCACTTCGCCGCCGAGCGCGTCGGACGCCCCACCATCGCCTCCAACAGCGGAGGTCGGGTGACGAGCGCAGTACCCGTGCGCTCGACGAGCGACACCCGCTCATCTCGCTCGACCTACGCCGCGCAGCACCTCGCGAGTGGAGGCGCCACGGGTGGCGAGCACGTCACCCGACCGGCGCGGTCACGCAGGTAGTCACGCAGCCGCACGCCTCGTCACGCAGACGCACGCCTCGTCGCGCAGCCGCACGCCTCGTCGCGCAGACGCGCGTCACCCCACAGAGTCTCTCATCCCGCTCACGCCCAGTCGCCGCGCAGGGCGCGCACCTCGGACTCGAGGCGCGGCGCGTCCGCGACGTCGGCGCTCAGCGTCTCGCCGACGACCAGCTCGATGTGCGACCAGAAGCGCCGCGGGCGCTTCACCATCGCGACGCCGCCGCGGCGGCTGAACCAGCTCCCCCAGAGCCCCCGGAGCGCGAGCGGGATCACCGGCACTGGGCTCTTCTCGAGGATGCGCTCGACGCCCGGGCGGAACTCGTGAATCTCGCCGTCGCTCGTCAGCGCCCCCTCGGGGAAGATGCAGACCAACTCCCCCTCTCGGAGCGCCTGCTCGATGTCGACGAACGCCTTCTCCATCAGCGCGAGGTCCTCTTTTCGGCCCGCGATCGGGATCGCCTTGGCCGTGCGGAACACGAAGCTCAGCACCGGAATCGCGAAGATCTTGTAGTACATCACGAAGCGAATCGGGCGCCTCGAGGCCGCGGCGAGAATCAGCGCATCGACGAAGCTGATGTGATTGCAGACGAGGAGCGCGGCGCCCTCCTCGGGCAGACGCTCCTCGTGCACGACGCGCAGCCGATAGATCGTGTGCATCAGCATCCACACGATGAACCGCATGAGGAACTCGGGCAGGAGCGTGTAGATGTAGAGCGCGACGAGGGCATTGCCGATCGCCGCGACGAGGAACACCTGCGGAATCGAGAAATGTAGCGGACCGAGGCAGAGGATCCCGACGCCAGCCGCCGCGACCATGAAGAGCGAATTGAGGATGTTGTTCCCCGCGATGATCCGCGAGCGCTTCTCCGGATCACTCCGATGCTGAATGATCGCGTTGAGCGGCACGCTGTAGAAGCCGCCGAAGAGCCCGATCATCGCGAGGTCGAACAGCCACCGCCAGCTGCTCGGCGCGCGCAGCACCTCGAGCGGGCCGAGCTCTGCGAGCGAGCGCGTGTGCCACTGAGTCGCGAGAAAGAGGTCGAGCGCGAAGAGCGTCATGCCGATCGAGCCGAAGGGCACGAGCCCCAGCTCGACGCGCCGCCCGGACAGGCGCTCGCAGAGGAGCGAGCCGACGCCCACGCCGAGCGAGAACACGACGAGCAAGAGCGTGACGACGGCGGGCGTGCCGTGCACGACGTCCTCGACGAAACCAGGCAATTGCGCGAGAAAGAGCGCGCCGAAGAACCAGAACCAGGAGTTGCCGAGCACCGAGAGGAACACCGCGCGGCGCTCGTGCGTGTAGCCGATCACGCGCACGGTCTCGGCGGGGAAGTTCCAGCGGATGCGCAGGTCCGGCACCGCCGACGGCACGAGCGGCACGCCGCGGCTCGCGAGGTAGCCGGCGACCGCGACGAGGACCACCGCGACGGACACGGCGGGCCGACCCCAGCCAGGGATCGCGATCAGCGTGCCACCGAGCATCATGCCGCCGAGGATCGCGACGTAGGTGCCCATCTCGATCAGGCCGTTTCCGCCGACGAGCTCCTCTTCCTTCAGCAGCTGCGGCAGCACCGCGAATTTCACCGGCCCGAACAAGGCCGCTTGCGCCCCGAGCAAGAACAGAATCGCGAGCAGGAGCAGCCCGCTCCCCGCGTAGAACGCGAGCCCCGCGGCGAGCATCAGGCAGACCTCGATCACCTTCGTCAGCCGGATCAGCTTCGACTTCTCGAGCTTCTCGGCGAGCTGACCCGCCGTCGCGGAGAAGAGGAAGAACGGCAGCACGAGCATCCCGGACGCGACGTTCACGAGCAGATCGCGCCCGAGCGGCACGTCGCGCGGGGGTGACAGCGTGAAGTAGATGATCAGGGCGTTCTTGAAGAGATTGTCGTTGAACGCGCCGAAGAACTGCGTCCAGAAGAAGAACGCGAACCGGCGCTCACCGAGCAGCTTGCCTTGCGACATGTGGCTCCGGTGTATCGCGGCGCGGGCGCGCGGCGCAATGCGCATGGTCGCCGGGCTCGCGACAGGAGACGTGCGCACCGCCCTCCGCAGCTGTCATACTCGCGCCCGTGTCTCCGAGCCGCGCATGGAGCTGAACCCCGAGAGCGCCGAGCCGCGCGCGACCTGTCCTGACTGTCGGCGCCCAGTCGTCGTCTGCTACTGCGCGCACATCGTGCCCGTGCCGACGCGCACGCGGCTCGTGCTCGTGCAGCACCGCCGCGAGCGTGATGTCCCGATTGGGACGCTGCGCATGGCGGAGCTCGCCCTGCCGAATTCCTCCGTGTTCATCGGCGTCAACGACCTCGACTCGGACGTGGGCCTGCGCGCGGCGCTCTCGGCGCCCGACACCTATCTGCTCTTTCCCGGGAAGGACGCGATCGACGTCACGGACCTCGCGGCGTCGCGCGCGCCGGACGCCGGGCCCATCACCCTCGTCGTCGTCGACGGCACTTGGTGGCAGGCGCAGAGCCTCGTGCGCAAGACGAAGCTGTTGCAGACCCTCCCGCTGGTGCGCTTCACGCCGCCGCGCCCGAGCGACTACCGTATTCGCAAGGAGCCCGCAGAGCACTGCGTCTCCACGATCGAGGCCATCGCCTACATGCTCGGCGCGCTCGAGGGCGACGCCGCGCGCTTCGAGGTGCTGCTGCGCCCGTTCGAGGCGATGGTGGACTCCCAGCTCCGCTACATCGAAGAGCGCCGCGGCACGCCATCTCGACACAAGCTCTCTCGGAAGGCGCGCCCGCGCAGAGTGCCAGTCACGGAGCTGCTCCAGACTCGCTATGAGGACGTGCTCTGCGTACACGCCGAGGCCAACGCCTGGCCCGCGAAGGGCACGGGCGGGCACGACGCCGAGCTCGTGCACTGGTGTGCCGTGCGCCCGAGCAGCGGAGAGCGCTTCGAGGCGGTGCTGACCGCGCGCAGGCCCGTCGCGCCCTCGACGCCGAATCACACGCACCTCGACGCGCAGCGCTTCCTCGAGGGCGAGAGCCTGAGCGCCTTTCGCGAGCGGTGGAGCGCGTTTTTACGCGAGACTGACGTGCTCGCGACGTGGGGGCACTTCGCCATCGGGCTCGCCGACGCCGACGCGGTGACGCTCCCGAGCACGCGCGTCGACGTGCGCCGCGCGGCGACGGAGCTCGCGGGCGAGCGCACCGGCGGACAAGAGGCCTACCTCGAGCGCTTGGGGCTGCCTGAGCCGCCTGCGCTCGGAGAGGGACGCGGCGGCGAGCGCGTCGCGCAG
>CAIUAC010001049.1 GCA_903896985.1 uncultured Sandaracinus sp. | reverse complement strand
GCCGAGCATCGCGCCGACCATGCGCGCGACCTGCGACTTCTCGGCGCTGCCGCTGCCGCTGACCGAGCGCTTCACGAGCGCGGGCGGATACGCGCTCACCGCGAGCCCACCGCGCGCCGCGGCGACGAGCGCGACTCCGCGCGCGTGACCGAGCTTCATCGCCGCCGCCGGATACTTCGCGAAGAAGATGTCCTCGACGGCGCACACCGTCGGCGTGTGCGCGGCGATGACGGCGGTCAGCCCGTCGAAGATCTGCGACAGACGCTGCTCGAGCGGGTCGCCGTCGCGCACCGCGATCACGCCCGCCGCGATGCCGATCAGGCGCGCGCCGTCGGCCTCGACGACGCCCCAGCCCGTGCGCACCGTGCCGGGGTCGATGCCGAGGACGCGCATCGCGCGCGGCTAGCCCTCGAGCGCGGCGAGCGCCTCTTCCGACGGCTCGAAGTCGCTCCAGACCTTCTGCACATCGTCCTGATCTTCGAGCGTGTCGAGCAGGTTCAGGCAGATCTGCGCGTCGTGCGCCTCGACCACCTTCGGCGTCTTGGCGAGCTGCTGCACGTTGGCCGTCTTGACCACGAGCTTCGCGGCCTCGAGCGCGCTGCGCACCGTCTCGAGCGCCGCCGGCGGCGTCTGGATCCACCACTCTTCGCCGTCGTCGACGACGTCCTCCGCGCCAGCGCCGACCGCGACCTCGAAGAGCTGCTCTTCGGTCGCCGCGGCCTTGTCCATCGTGAGCACGCCCTTCGAGTCGAACGCCCACGCCGCGGCGCCCGCCGCGCCGAGCGCGCCCGCGTGCTTGTCGAAGAGCTTGCGCAGCTCTGGCGCCGTGCGGTTGCGGTTATCCGTCAGCGTCTCGATCAGCCAGAGCGTGCCGTTGGGGCCGACGCCCTCGTAGGTGATCTCCTCGTAGCTGACGCCCTCGAGGTCGCCGGTGCCCTTCTTGATCGCGCGCGAGATGTTGTCGGCCGGCATGCTCGACGCCTTCGCGTCGTCGATGGCCCGCCGCAGCCGCGGGTTGCCCATGAGGTCGGCGCCTCCCATGCGCGCGGCGACGGTGATCTCCTTGATCACCTTGGAGAACATCCGCCCCCTCTTGGCGTCGAGGGCGCCCTTCTTCCGCTTGATCGTCGCCCACTTCGAATGGCCGCTCATCGCTCGCTCTCCGCAGTGTAAAGGTCGGAGAAACCTAGTCTTTCTGGCGCGTTCGCGTCAAGCAAAGCGGGCCCGTCGCGGGCGATCCTCAGGCGACATCGGAGGGCCGTCCGTGATACGCCCCACCGATGTCCAAGCCGACCCAGAATCCCGCGAGTCCGTTCCGCACGCCGCGCATCTCCGGCGCGGCGCTCCGCGCGCTCGCGCTCGCGACCCGCGCCGCGCCGACGCGCGCCCTGCTCGCCGCGATCACGATCCGCGATCTCGGCGTCGACGCGCTCGGCAAGCTCGAGCCGGAGCTGCGCGGCGCGCTCCCGCTCAACGCGCTCCCGACCCGCGCGCGCGCCTCGCACGAGCGCGCCTCAGAGCAGCTCCCGGTCACGCCCCCCGCCGCGCACTCGCCGACGAGCGCGTCGCTCACGTCCCTGTTTCGCGCGGGGCAGACCACGCCGCGCGCCGTCGCAGAGCGCGCCTTCACCGCCGCGCGCTCGCTCGCCGCGCACACGCCCGCGATGCCGGTGCTGCTCGACGCCGACGAGGCCGTCGCGCTCGCCGCCGCCGACGCCTCGACCGAGCGCTGGAAGCGCGGCGCGCCGCTCGGCCCGCTCGACGGCGTGCCCGTCACGATCAAGGAGCAGTCGGACGTCGTCGGCCTGCCGACGATGCTCGGCACGACGTACCTCTCGGCCGCGCGCGCTACGACCGACGCGAGCGTCGTCGCGCGGCTACGCGCTGCGGGCGCTGTAATTCTGGGCACTTCGCCCATGACCGAGTACGGCATGACGCCCGTCGGCTACAACCCGCACCGCACGATGCCGCGCAACCCGCACGCGGTCGGGCACACGGCCGGCGGCAGCTCGACCG
>CAIUAC010001048.1 GCA_903896985.1 uncultured Sandaracinus sp. | reverse complement strand
TCGCGCAGCCGCTCGACGCGCGCGCCGCGCGACCACTTGTCGTGCGCCTTGCGACGCTGCGCGTGCGTACGAAAGCCCGTGACGCGCAGCCCCTCGGTGACGACGCGAAACGCGAGGCGATTGCCCGGTCGATGGGCGCCGAGCGAGGCGCGCGACGCGACGCCGTCGAGCGCGTGCAGGAGCCGCTCCCAAGCGGGCGAGCGCAACGCCTGCACCACCCGCGTGTGAAAGAAGTGCGCGCGGTCGTGGAGCACGTCGAGCGCGGCGGCCGTCAGCACCGCCTCAGCGCGAACCGCCGACGGAACGCTCGGCGCCGAGAGGTCGAACAGGAGCACGTCGCCGAGCACGAACACCGGCTCGTTCACGCCGTCCGTCCCGCCGAGCGAGAGCGTCGCGATCGTGCGCCCCTCTGCGCCGGGCTCGACGAGCATCAGCGCAGGCGTCGCGTCGTCGAGCGTGATCTCGAGCGTGGCGCGCTCGGGCGAGGCGCGGAGCCCCTCCCGCGGCAGCTGCGCGGCGCGCGTGCGGAGCAAGTGCGCGACCCGCGCGACGCTCGCCGGCGCGGGCGCGTCCCAGGTGCGCTCCCGCACCGCGAACGCCCGCTCGCGATTGAGCGCGCGGGCGAGCATCTCGCCGATCGTCGCCAGCGCGACGCGGCGGTTGTAGGCGACCATCCCCGTCCCGCCGTCGAGCTGAAGGGCCTCGCGCACCGTGACGGGCTGCCCCCGCACGGGCAGCCAGTGCCCCGGCAAGAGCACGCTGACCGGGCGCGCGAGCAGGTCGTCGAAGCCGGCCTGCGAGAGCGCGGGGAGCAGCGCCATTCCGCGCTCCGCGGAGGGCGACGGCGGCCGAAGCACGATGCGGTCAGAGGGGGCCAAGGCACGCTGCGGGCGCCGGGCGCTCTCGAGTTCATCGTTTTTCACGGGGCGGAAGGATAGCGCCCGCTGGAGAAATGACAGCCGACCGCGGTCGATTGCCGCGCGACGCCTGCAATTCGCCCCGCGATTTGGCAGACTGCGCCGCCATTACCTGGAGCGCCCCATGCGTCACCTCATCGAGAGCCGACAAGACCGCCCCACCGACGACCCGATCTTCGCGCTCAACCGTGAGGCGAACGAGCGCCGCAAGAACGGCGAATCGATCGTCAACGCGACCGTCGGCGCGCTGCTCGACGACGCGGGCAAGCTCGCGATCCTGCCGACGAGCGCGCGCGCGATCCGCGAGGTCCCCGAGGAGGCCTGGGCGGGCTACGCGCCGATCGCCGGGTCGCCCGACTTCCTCAAGGCCGTGCTGGACGATCTGCTCGGCTCCTCGCCGAAGCTGCGCGCGTCGGCGACCGCTGCCGCGACGCCGGGCGGCTCGGGCGCGCTCCGGCACGCGATCGCGAACTGGCTGCAGCCCGGGCAGGCGGTGCTGACGACGAGCTTCTACTGGGGCCCGTACCTGACGCTCGCGGACGAAGCCGACCGCAAGCTGCAGACCTTCTCGATGTTCGGCAGCGACGGTCAGTTCGACGTCGAGGCGCTCGACCGCGCGCTCGGCGAGGTGCTCCTGCACCAGGATCGCGCGCTGATCTTCCTCAACGATCCTTGCCACAACCCGACGGGCTACTCGCTGCGGCCGGCTGAGTGGCGCGAGGTCGTGAAGGTGCTCCTCCGGCACGGCGAGACGAAGCCCGTCACCGTGCTGCTCGACGTCGCCTATTCGGCGTATGGCGCGACGGATCTCAGCGCGATGCTGCACGAGGTCGAGCCGCTGCTCGGCAAGGTCGGGCTGCTCCTCGCGTGGAGCGCGTCCAAGCAGTTCACGCACTACGGGCTGCGCGTCGGCGCGCTCGTCGTGTGCGAGCCCGACGAGGTCGCGCGCGCCCGCACCGCGGCGGCGCTCTCGTACTCGTGCCGCGGCACTTGGAGCAACTGCAACGCCGGTGGCATGAGGGCGATCGCGCGGCTGCTGACCGACCCCGCGCTCAAGCAGGCGTGCGACGAAGAGCGCGCGAAGCTCGCGGCGATGCTGCGAGCGCGCGTCGCCGCGTTCAACGCGCTGGCGAGCGCGAAGGGCCTGAAATATCCCCGCTACGAGGGCGGCTTCTTCGTGACGGTGTTCTGCGCCGAGGCGCAGAAGAAGGCCGCGGAGCTGCGCGACAAGGGCATCTACGTCGTGCCGACCGGCAAGGGGCTGCGCATCGGGCTCTGCTCGGTCGCCGAGGCGGATGTGCCGCGGCTCGTCGACGCGCTCGGCTGAGCGGTCGCGGTCGGCCGAGCTGTCGCGGTCGGCCGAGCTGTCGCGGTCGGCCGAGCTGGCGCGGTCGGGCGAGCTGTCGCGGTCGGCTGAGTACCCGAGAGCAGCCTGAGAGCCCAGCGCTCAGGCTGCGCTGCGCGCCCAGCGGAACCGCTGACACGCCCGCTCGATGTGCGTTACGTTCGGTGCCCATGCGCTTCCGACGTTCTTCCTCGACCACTCGCTCGCTGCCTCGCGCGCTCGCCCTCGTCGGCGCGCTCGCGAGCCTGGCGGCGTGCAAGGCGACCCCGAGCGCCGCAGAGGCGTTCTGCGACGAGTGGGTCACGGCGTATTGCGACGGCAATCAAAGCTGCTGCACCTCGCCCGACGACACCTACCCGGACCCGAACACCTGCAAGAGCGCGCAGCGAGCGCGGTGCTCGATCGCGTCAGGCAGCGCGTTCTCCGGGGCGGCGCCCGTCGCCTCGTTCGACGCCGCCGAGGGCGCGCGCGCGCTCGAAGATCTGCGCACGGCAGGCACCCCCGGCGCCTGCACGGAGCCGCGCTCCCTCGACCTCTATGCGCTCGTCGTCGGCACGCTCGCCGTGGGGGACGACTGCTCGCCGCTCGGCGGCGATCTCTCACGCATCGCGGCGTGCGCGGCCGGTGGGCGCTGCCTGCTCGCCGCCTCGAGCGCGGGCACGCTCACGGGGCAGTGCGTCAGCGAGGGCGGGATCGGCGAGGCTTGCGTCGCCGAGACGTGCATCCCGGGGGCTTACTGCGCGAACCTCGGGGATCCGACGGTCGGCCTCACGGGGATCTGCGCGGCGCGGAAGCTCGACGGGGAGACCTGCACGAGCGCGCGCGAGTGCATCACCAACGCCTGCGCGTCCTCGCTCTGCAACGGCGTCGGCGGAGTCGCGGCGAGCGGCTGGTGCGTCTCCGGCGCGAGCCTCAGCGCCGTCGCGCCGACGAGCGACGACCTCGGCGTCGGACGGGACCTCGGCGGCGGCGTCGACGCGGGGCTCTGACCGCGCACGCCGCAGACAGCGCTCGCGGCCGCACGCGCGCGCGACGAAGCCGAACGTCACGCGCGCTCACTGGAACTCGCGGCGCCTCCGCGTCATATGCTCGCGACCGATGACACGCTCTACGCCGCGCTATCGCCAGCCCGCCGAGTGGGCCCCGCACGACTCCGTATGGCTCGCCTGGCCGAGCCACGCAGATCTCTGGCAAGAGGCCCTTCCAGACGCGCGCGCCGCGTTCATCGCGCTCGCCCGCGGCATCGCCGACCTCGACGAGAGCGGCGCTGCGCGCGGTGAGCACCTCGAGGTGCTCGTGCTCGACGCGGAGAACGAGGCGCTCGCCGCCGAGGCGCTCGCGGGCTTGCCCGTGCGGCTCCATCGCATCCCGTTCGGCGACATCTGGATGCGCGACATCGCGCCGCTCTTCGTGCACGCCGCAGACGGCTCGCTCGCCGCCGCGCGCTTCGGCTTCAACGGCTGGGGCGGCAAGTACGTGCTGCCCTACGACGAGCAGGTCTCCGCGCGCGTCGCCGACGCCTCGCGCCTGCCGACGATCACCTACGACTACATCCTCGAGGGCGGCTCCGTGGAGGTCGACGGCGAGGGCGCGATCCTCACGAGCGAGCAGTGCCTGCTCAACCCCAACCGCAACCCGACCATGGACCGCGAGGCGATCGAGCGCGCGCTCTGCGAGGCGCTCGGCGGCACGAAGGTCCTCTGGGTCAGCGAGGGGCTGCTCCACGATCACACCGACGGGCACATCGACACGATCGCGCGCTTCGTCGCGCCCGGCGTCGTCGCCGTGATGGAGCCCGTCGACGACGAGGATCCCAACGCGGTCGTGATGCACAGGCTGATCGCGGAGCTCGAGGCGCAGACCGACGCCGCCGGTCGCCGCCTGCGCGTCGCGCGCATCCCCTCGCCCGGCACCGTGCTCGACGAGGACGGCGAGGTGATGCCCGCGAGTCACCTCAACTTCTACATCGCCAACACCACCGTGATCGTGCCCACCTATGGCACGGAGACCGCAGCCGCAGCGGTCGCAGCGGTCGGCGCGCTCTTCCCGACGCGTCGCGCGATCGGCGTCGACGCCCGCGCCATCCTCGAGGGCGGCGGGGCGTTTCACTGCATCAGCCAACAGCAGCCCTCCGCGGGGCCCCCCCGATGACGCACGAGAAGCGAGAGGTCACCGTCGCCGTCGTGCAGTGTCCCATCGGCGCGGACCTCGCCGAAAACGTCGCCCGCGTCGAGCGGCACGTCCGCGACGCCGCCGCGCGCGGCGCCCAGATCGTGCTGCCGAGCGAGCTCTTCGAGGGGCCGTACTTCTGCACGCATCAGGACGAGCGCGAGCTGCTGCGGGCGCGCCCCATCGACGCGCACCCGACGATCGCCCGCTTCGCCGCCCTCGCGAGGGAGCTCGGCGTCGTCATCCCCGTGTCGTACTTCGAGCGCGCGGGGCAGGCGACGTACAACAGCCTCGCGGTCGTCGACGCCGACGGCGCGGTGCTCGGCAACTACCGCAAGAGCCACATCCCCGATGGGCCGGGCTACATGGAGAAGTTCTACTTCCGCCCCGGAGACACCGGCTTCCGCGTCTGGAACACGAAGCACGGGCGCGTCGGCGTCGGCGTCTGCTGGGACCAGTGGTACCCGGAGTGCGCGCGCGCGATGATGCTCGCCGGCGCCGAGCTTCTGCTCTATCCGACGGCGATCGGCAGCGAGCCGCACGACGGCTCCCTCGACACCAAAGACCCGTGGCAGCGCGCGATGCTCGGGCACGCCGTGTCGAACGTCGTGCCCGTGTGCGCGGCGAACCGCATCGGCACCGAGCAGGTCGGCGCCGCACCTGCACAGACGTTCTACGGGGCGTCCTTCTGCGCGAACCACCGCGGCGACAAGGTCGCGGAGCTAGGGCGCGCCGAGGAGGGCGTCGCCCTCGCGACCTTCGACCTCGCCTACACGAACACCCATCGCGGGGCTTGGGGCTTCTTCCGCGACCGCCGCACCGACCTCTACGACGTGCTGCTGACCGCGGACGGCGCGACAAAACAGGCCCGATAAGTTTCTTTTCGGCGAGCCCTCAAGTTCGTCCGCCGAACGGCCGAAGGACAGTCCATGCGCATCCCCGGATCAGCCTCCGCGCTCAGCGCCCTCAGTGTCGAGTCGATCCGCACGGACGTCGCTGCGGCCAACCTCTCCAACGTCTCGACCGAGGGCTACCGCGCCAAGCGAGTCGCCAACAAGGAGACGCGCAGCGGAGGCGTCCGCGCCAGCATCGACGAGCCGAAGGAGCCACCCGGCCAGCTTCTCGTCGGGGACGACGGGCGTGAGTCGATCCTCTCGAACGTGGACGTGGCGACGGAGATCGTGTCGACGATCTCGGCGCAGCGCGCCTTCGAGGCGAACCTCGCGGTCCTGCGCACGGGCGACGAGATGGCCAAGGCGCTAATCGACACCAAGGGCTGACTTCCGGAGGCGCTCGAGCGCGCCCCCCCCTGGACGAGCCCACAGCCCAGCCACAGACTCGCGCCGCTGCCATGGCGTCATGGCCCCGGAGGCGCGAATGGCTGAGGAAAAGGTAGCTGGACATCGGTGGAATTTCGTTCGTGTCGGTGGGTTCGACCAGGTCGAGCTCACGACGGGAGCGGACCTCGTCGCGCTCGAACACCTCGACCAGAAGCTCTGGGTTGCGCTCGCGTGTCCGACCAAAGGGCTCGAGTTCGACACTCGCACGCTCGAGCTGATCGACACCGACGGCAACCACCGCATCCTCGCGAGCGAGCTGATCGCCGCGACCAAGTGGGCAGGCGCGAGGCTCGTCGACGTAGAGCAGCTCGCCAAGCGCTCGGACTCGCTGCCGCTCGACGCCATCGACGCGTCCACCGCGGAAGGCAAGCTGCTCCAGGACGCGGCGAGGGAGATCCTCCAGAGCCTCGGCAAGCCCGACGCGAAGCGGATCGCGGTCGAGGATACGCAGCACGCGCTCGACGCCTTCGCCAAGCGCGCCTTCAACGGCGACGGGGTCGTGACCCCGGAGTCCGCCACGGACGGCGCGACGCGGAAGGCGCTCGAGGACGTCCTCGCGTGTGCGAAGGGTGTCGCCGACAAGAGCGGCAAGAACGGCGTCGACGAGGCCCTGCTGAGCAAGTTCTTCGACGACATCACAGCGCACGCCGCGTGGCTCGCGAAGGACGTGAGCGATCCCGCTTTGCGCCCGCTCGGAGCCGCGACCGACGACGCCTTCGCGGCGTTCCTGGGGGTGCGCGCGAAGCTCGACGACTACTTCGCGCGCTGCCGCGTCGCGGGCTTCGATCCGCGCGCGCTCGCCGCGGTCAACCGCGAGGAGAAGGACTACCTCGCGGTCGCCGCCAAGGACCTCGACATCACCGCGAGCGAGCTCTCCTCCTTCCCGCTCGCGCTCGTCGCCGCGGACCAAGCGCTCACCCTCGACCGCGGCGTGAACCCCGCCTGGGCCGTCCGCCTCGGCGCGTTCCGCGCGAAGGTCCTCGAGCCGCTGCGTGGCCCCTCCTCCGCGCAGACGGCAGCGCTCGACGAAGCCGAGTGGCAGCAGCTCTGCGCGCGCTTCGCGGCGCGTGAGGCGTGGCTCGCCGCCAAGCAGGGCGCGACCGTCGAGGCGCTCGGCGCGGCGCGCGTGCGCGAGCTCGCGGGCTCGGACCTGCGCGCGAAGCTCGAGGCGCTCCTCGCCGACGAGAAGCGCGCAGAGCCGTTCGCCAAGGAGATCGAGTCGGTCGAGCGGCTCGTCCGCTACTGCCGCGACCTGCTCCCGCTCGCGAACAACTTCGTCTCTTTCCAGGATTTCTACTCACGCAAGAGTCCCGCGACCTTCCAGGTGGGCACGCTCTACCTCGACACGCGCGCGTGCGAGCTCTGCATTCGCGTCAACGATCCGGCGAAGCACGCGCAGATGGGCCCGCTCTCGAGCACCTATCTCATCTACTGCGACTGCAAGAACGCCAAGGGCGAGACGATGACCATCGCCGCGGCGATGACGGCGGGCGATGTCGACAACCTGATGATCGGTCGGAACGGGGTCTTCTACGACCGCAAGGGCGGTGAGTGGGACGCGACGGTGACCAAGCTGATCGACGCGCCGATCAGCGTGCGGCAGGCCTTCTGGTCTCCGTACAAGAAGGCGCTGCGCATGGTCGAGGAGTACGTCGCCAAGCGCGCCGCGGACGCCGCCGCCGAGTCCGACACCCGGATGACGGGCGCGGTGAACGACACGACGAGCGCGATCAGCGCCGGAGCGGTCGCGGCGCCCGCGCGTCGGCCGCTCGACATCGGCGTCGTCGCCGCCTTGGGTGTGGCCGTCGGCGGCATCACCGCGGCGTTCAGCGCGATGCTCGGCGCGTTCTTCGGCCTCGGGCTCTGGATGCCGCTCGGCGTGCTCGGGCTGATGGCCGCGATCTCCGGGCCGTCGATGGCCATCGCCTGGCTGAAGCTCCGCAAGCGCAACCTCGGGCCGATCCTCGACGCCAACGGCTGGGCCGTCAACGCGCAGGCGAAGGTCAACGTCGCGTTCGGCGAGTCGCTGACCAAGCGCGCGACCCTGCCGAAGGGCTCGTCACGCACGATCACCGATCCCTTCGCCGACAAGCGCCGCCCCTGGGGCTTCTACCTGGCCGTCGCGCTCATCCTCGGGGCCGCCGGCGCCTGGTACCTCGGCAAGGTCGACCGCTTCCTGCCGCTCCCCGCGCGCAGCACCTCGGTGCTCGGCGCGAGCGCGCCCGCCGCGTTCGTTCCGCCGACCTCCGCCACAGCGAGCCACGCGCCCGCGCGCTGACGCGTCGACTAGGTGGGCGGCAGCG
>CAIUAC010001047.1 GCA_903896985.1 uncultured Sandaracinus sp. | reverse complement strand
GAGATGAACACTGGCCTGCTGCGCATCGAGCGCCGCCGCGCTCCGAACACCGCCAACATCCTCCTCCCGGTCGAGGACGCGCTCGCCACGGCGGGCCGCGAGAATTCGCCCAGCAGGCTCTCGTCGCCGCCTCCCACGGCGACCGCCGCGGGCGACCTCAACGCGCCGGGTCCGGCGAGCGCCTCGCCAGTCGCGCAGCTCGACTCGCCGTTCGCGGTCGCGGCGGTGACGGCCGAAGAGGCGACGCTCGAGAGCCCGGCGTCGATCGAGGACAAGACGGTCGAGGACAAGACGGTCGAGGACAAGACGGTCGAGGACGAGGCGACGGCGGTCAAACGCGCGCTCGCGGAGCTCGACTCGCCTACCGTCGCGCACGAGCCCGTCGCCGCGCCGGTCCGCGTGAATCATCTGCCCCTGGGCGACCTCGCTTCGCTGCTCGAGCCAGAGAGCGTCGCTCCGCCCGCGCGCTCCTCTCGGCCGCCGCACCTGCACACCGAGCCGGCGCCGCGCCCGACCCACGACGCCGAACCCGCGTGGCGTCCACATCACACGCCGACGCTGCACGGCCTCGCGACGCCGACGTCGGTCGCCCCGCAGGCAGAGGCTCCGCTGGTGGTGATGGAGTCCCACGAGGACCCGCTCGAGGCGGAGCCCGCCGGGCACGAGGTCGACGCCGAGGCTGACGCCGACGCCGTGGAGACGCTCCCGGATGGCGGCGAGCCGGACTCTTCCGCCCCCACCGAAGTCCCTGAGGCGTCGGAAGCTCCAGACTTGCTCGAGCCTCCCCACTCGAACAAAGCGACGCTGAGCGACGTCGCGGCCCCTGCGCTCTTGGCCGCGGCGAGGCAGTCGGGCCCCGCACCGGCCCGCGCGTCGAAGCTGCCGATGGCGCTCGCCGGCACCGTCGTGCTGCTCGGCGGCGCGGCGCTCGTCGGCTGGCACTTCCTCGGCGGCGCGCCCGTCACGCCCACGACGCGCGCCCCCTCGGCGCCGCACAGCGCTCCCCAGACGCCGGGGACGCACGCCGCGCCTCCCGTCCCGCACGCCGCCCCGCTCGCGCCCCCGCCAGTCGCCGTGCCCGATGTGCCCGCCGTGCCCGACGTACCTGCCGTGCCGGCACCGCTGCCGACACCGCTGCCGACGCCGGACCCCACCGCCGAGCAGGTCGCCCCGGACGCGGGCAGCGCGCTCGCGGCGGTTCCCACCGACCCCGGGACGGACCCAGACGCCGAATGCGATCGCCTGACCGACCAGGCCGAGTCGTTGGCCGAGCCTGGGCGCGCGGCGGCCCTGCTCCTGCGCGCGACGGAGCTCTCCGTGCGCAACCCGCACCCCGTCGAGGCGCTCGCGCGGCTGTATCTGCGCACCGGAAACACCACGGGCGCAGTGGAATGGGCCTCGAAACTGGTCTCGCTTCGTCGGCGGCGCACCGAGGCGCGCGTGCTCCTCGGCGACGCGAAGCGGGCTGCGGGCGACGCCGCGGGCGCACGCCAGGCGTACCAAGATGCCCTCGGGATCGACCCCGCGGACCGCACCGCGACGCAGCGACTCGCTCAGTAGCCGCGCAACACGCTTGACGGCGGGGGCGCGCTGGCTAGACTGCCGCCCTCTCCGCGACCCGGGGACCGATAGAACGTTCGAGCCGACAGTGCGTGTCGACTGGCCGGAGACCGTTCGAGGAAAGACGTCATGCGCGACCTCATCAAGCTCACCTGCGAGACCTGCACCCGGGCGAACTACTACACGTCCAAGAACAAGCGGACCATGACCGAGAAGTTCTCGATCAAGAAGTTCTGCCCCGCGTGCCGCACCCACAAGCTCCACAAAGAAGGCAAGATCAGCAAGGGCTGACGGTCGTCGCGCCGCCGCTCGCTGCCGTGCATTCTGCGCGGCAGCCGAGGCCAGGCGCGCGATCGTGGCGCGCGCAGCCGACTCTGCGCGCGTTTTTGCGTTCCATCGCGCTCGCGCGGGCTCCCCTGCGCGGGCTTTCGCTTTCCGTCCTCTGCTCGCTCGCCCTCTGCGCGTGCGGCGGAGGCGCGGTGCGCACGCGCGCCACGACGGCCCAGCCGCTGCCGCCGGTCGTCTGTGAGCACGCGCTCCGTGCCTCCGCGTATGACCTCCCGGGCCCCCGCGCAGCCCCGACCGCGCCGGAGCAACCGCTCGAGAGCGGCGCTCCCCCCGAGCGCGTCTGCGTACCCGGCGCGACGAGCGCGTGTCCGCCGCGGGGCGAGCGACCGCGCATCGTGCTCGACGAGTCGCTGACGCCCACCGAAGCTGGGCTCCCCGCGCTCTCTGCCGACGGCACCGAGGTTGCGCTCGCGGTCACCGACGCCGAGACGGCGACCTCCGCTTTGCTGGTGCGCTGCGTGCGCGCGAGCGACGGTGCGCCCCAGCAGGACTACTTGATCGTCAGCCCGGAAGAGGCGCTCACGCTCGAAGACGCCGACGCCCCCGCTCCCGCGCTGCGGGCGCAGCTCGAGGCGCGCATCACCGCCTTCACCGCGGCGATGACCCACGGTGGCTTCACGCCGCTCGCCTCCGCCCCGCTCTCCGCGGGGACGACGGGCGCGAGCGCGCACCGGACGAGCGCCGCCGCGGGATTCACCCTCGACTTCGACCCGTCCACGGGCACGCTGGTCGCGCTCACGACCGACAGGCGCGAGCTCCTGCGCGCGACGCTCGAGCCGCGGGTCTCCCGCTGCGAGGGGCGCGACGTGACGAGCGCAGCGTCGCTCTCGAGCGCTTGGCTCGACGCCGCGCGCGGCGTGCTCGTCGTGCGCGCGCAGTACGCGAGCCCCCCACGCTGCAGCGCCCCGCCGCCCGTCGAGCGCGTCTTTCACCTCGCGCTCTGAGACGCCGGGCTAGCCGCCGCGCGGCGGCGCGTGTACCGTCGCTCCCCCTTCAGAGGACACCGCCTTGACCACTGGCCAAGCCACGACCACCGAGCCGATGCGCGTACCGCACCCGGTCGTCTACACGCTCCTCTACATCCCGTTCGGAGCGCTCTCGGGCTTCGTCGGCGTCGCCCTCACCTTCATGGCGAGCGCGAACGGGCTCTCGGTCACGGACACCTCGCTCCTCAACGGCGCGAACCTGCTGACGAGCTGGCTCAAGTGGACGTGGGCGCCGATGGTCGACGTCACCCTCTCGCCGAAGAAGTGGTACGTCTTCGCGACCGCGGCCTCGGCCCTCGGCGTCTTCGGGATGTCCGCCCTGCCGATCAACGAGCACACGCTCCCGCTGCTGCTCGTGATCATCGCGGCGGCGAGCCTGATCAACTCGATCGTCGGCATGGCCATCGAGGCGATCATGGCCGTCACGACGAGCGAGGCCGAGCAAGGCCGCGTGAGCGCGTGGTTCCAAGCGGGCAACCTCGGCGGCGCGGCGTTCGGCGGCGCGCTCGGATTGTTGCTGCTCCAAGTACTTCCGGCGCCGTGGATGGCAGGCGCGCTGATGGCGAGCGCGTTCATGGCGTGCTGCCTCGCGCTCCGCTGGGTGCCGGACATCCAGGCGCACAAGCCGGCGGGCGGCGTGTGGGGCGCGACCACGACCGTCGTCCGAGACGTGTGGGCGATGCTCAAGACGCGCGCGGGCTTCCTCTCGGCGCTCCTCTGCGTGCTGCCGATCGGCACGGGCGCCGCGCAGGGCGTGCTCGCGCAGGCCGAGATCGCCAAGCACTGGGGCGCAGGCGCGACCGAGGTCGGGCTCGTGCAGGGTCTCTTCGGCGGCGTCGTGATGACCGCCGGTTGCTTCGCCGGCGGCTGGCTCTGCGATCGCTTTCACCCGCGCACGGTCTACGCAGGGATCGGCCTCGCGCTCGCGTTCATCGCCATCGGCATGGGGCTCTCCCCCGCGACGGTCACGATGTACATCGGCTGGAACATGATCTACTCGTTCGCCGTCGGCCTCGCGTACTCCGGCTTCACCGCCGTCGTGCTCAGCGCCATCGGCTCGGGCTCCGCCGCGACGAAGTACAGCTTCTTCGCGTCGCTCTCGAACTTCCCGATCTGGTGGCTCGGCCTGCTCCTCGGACGCGTCGCAGACAGCGCGCTCGGCACGACGACGACGCCCACGGGCGGCGGCGCGCCGGTGCCTCCGGGCGCCTTCGACGTCTGGCTCGCGAAGGTCGTCGGCCTCTTCCACGGAGCGCCCGGCCCGACCTCCCTGCTCTACACCGAGGCGCTCTTCGGCGTCGTCGCCGTCGTGCTCTTCTCCCTCGTGCTGAACCTGCTCGGCAAGGCGCCGAAGCCCGCCGTCTGACGACGGGCGCGCCGCTCAGGCCTTCACCTTCTTCATCTCGGGATCGTAGAGCGGCTTGAGCGACGCCATCGCCGGGTAGCGTCGCCCGGCGATCTCGACCTCCCACACGCCCGAGTCGACGTACCTCTGATCGAGCGCCTCGCCCGCCTCGACCATGACGAGCCCGACCGCGCCACCGAGCGAGAAGCCATAAGACGCCGCGCGCACGTAGCCGACCGGCTTGCCGTCGCGCCACACGGGCTCCGCGTGAAACATCAGCGGCTCGGGGTCCTTGACGAGCACCTGCAGAATCCGGCGCTGAAGCGGCCCGGCGGCCTTCTTCCGCAGCACGGCCTCCTTGCCGATGAAGCCGCCCGGCTTCTTCAGATCGACGGCGAAGCCGAGCCCCGCCTCGAGCACGCAGTCCGTGTTGTCGATGTCGTGCCCGTAGTCGCGATAGCCCTTCTCCATCCGCAACGACGCGAGCGCCTTGAGCCCCGCGTGCCGCAGCCCGAGCGGCTCGCCCGCCGCGACGATCCGGTCGTAGACGTGCACCGCCTGCTCGGCGGGCACGTACAGCTCGTAGCCGAGCTCGCCCAGGTACGTGATGCGCACGCAGAGCGCGCGCGCGAAGCCGACGTCGATCTCCTTCGCGGCGCGGAACGGGAACGCCTCGTTCGAGAGGTCCACCGTCGTCAGCGACTGGAGCAGCTCGCGCGAGCGCGGCCCCTGCACGTTGAGCTGCGCGTACGCGGAGGTCACGTCCGAGCAGAACGCGTGCGCGTCGCCGAAAGAGCGCTTCATGCGCGTCTCGACGTGCCGATGCGCGGTGTCCGTGGCGACGACGAAGTACCGCCCCTCCTCGAGCTTGGCGACCGTGAGATCCGCCTCGAGAGTGCCGCCCTCGTTGAGCCACTGGGTGTAGGTGATGCGCCCGCTCTCACCGTCGACCTCGTTCGCCGAGAGCTGATTGAGCAGCCTGCCGGCGTCGCGCCCCTCGACGCGGAACTTCGACATGAAGGACATATCCATCAGGATCACGCCCTCGCGCGCGGCGCGATGCTCCGCCTCCCAAATCCCGAACCAGCGCTGCCGCCCCCACGAGAGCGGACCGGGGTCGGGCGTCTCGCCCTTGCCTGCGTACCAGTCCGCGCCCTCCCAGCCGCTGACGTCCTTGAAATACGCGCCCTGCGCGGCGAGCCGATCGTGCACCGGCGAGCGCTTGGCGTCGCGCGCCGTCGTCATCGACTTCGTCGGATAATGGCACTGATAGACCAGGCCGAGCGACTCCACCGTGCGAGTCCGCCGATACTCCGGGTTCGACTGATAGGTGTGGAGTCTGTCGATGTTCATGCCCGTGATGTCGACGTCAGGGCTCCCGTTGACGAGCCAGTGCGCCATCACGCGACCGAGCCCGCCGCCCGTCAGAATTCCTATGGAATTCAGGCCCGCCGCGACGAAGTAGTTCTTCACCTCGGGCGCCTCGCCGACGACGGGGCGCAGGTCGGGAGTGAAGCTCTCCGGCCCGCAGAAGAACTTCTTGACGCCCGCCTCGGCCGACACCGGCACTCGCGCCATCGCCTTCTCGAGATAGGGAGTCATGCGCTCCCAGTCGGGCGGGATCTCGCCGAAGCTGAAGTCCTCCGGCACGCCGCCGACCTTCCACGGCGCGCACACAGGCTCGAAGAGGCCGACCATCAGCCCGCCGCCCTCCTCGCGGAAATAGCCGTATGAACCGGGGTCCTCGAGCACCGGCCAATCCCGCTCGATGCCGGGGATCTTCCCCGTGATCAGGTAGTAGTGCTCAGTCGACTGCAGCGGGATGTTGATGCCATTCTTCGCGCCGAGCTGCCGCGCCCACATCCCCGCGCAGTTGACGACGTACTCGCACTCGATCGTGCCGAAGGGCGTGTCCACGCCCGCGACGGCGCCGCGCTTGGTCACGACGCCGAGCGCGGGCACGCCCTCGAGGATCGTCGCGCCCTGCATCCGCGCGCCCTTGCCGAGCGCCATCGTGACGTCCACCGGGTCGACGCGACCGTCCTGCGGCACGTAGAAGCCCGCGAGGAGGTCATCGACCTTCGCGAGGGGGAACAGCCTCTTCACCTCCGACGGCGAGATCTCCTGCACGTCGATGCCGCAGTAGCGATTGAACGCGGAGACCCTGCGGTACTCCTCGAGTCGGTCCGCGTCGCCCGCGACCTCGATGAAGCCGCACGGCCGAAAGCCCGTCGCCTGCCCCGTCTCGGCCTCCAGCCGCGCGTAGAGATCCCGCGTGTACTTGCGCATCTCCGTCGAGGTCTCGGACGTCGAACCGAACGTCACCATCAGCCCCGCCGCGTGCCACGTCGTCCCCGAGGTCAGCTTGTCGCGCTCGAGCAACACGACGTCTTTCCAGCCCATATGGGCGAGGTGATACGCGACGGAGGCGCCGATCACGCCCCCTCCGATGACGACGACGCGAGCGTGCTTCGGGAGGTTCGGCTGAGACATGGCGCGTAAGATAGTCGGTCCTCGCGCCGGGCGCCGTCCTGTCGTCGTACGGCTCACCGCGAGCCAAGCTCCGCATGGGCCCAGCGGTCGGAGGCCTGCAGCCACGGGGAGTGCCATGCGTCGTCTCTCGCCTGTTCGCTCGTTCGCCCGCCTCGCCGGCGCTGCGCGCCCGCGGCCGTCGTGAACCGCAGCAGAGAGGCCAGCGCGCGCGGCGCCGTGTTACGGTCGCTGCGCCACACGGCTGGGAGAACGACATGGGAAATCCGTTTGCGCACCTCGAGCTGAGCACCGACGACGTCGCCGGGGCGAAGAAGTTCTACAAGAAGCTGTTCGACTGGAAGATCACGGATATGGCCGGCCCGGGCTCGCCGTACACGATGATCGACTGCGGCGACGAGACGGCGGGAGGCGGCATCCAAGCGAAGCCGATGCCTGGGATGCCCACCGCGTGGCTTGCCTACGTCGAGGTCGAGAGCGTCCAGAAGACCCTCGCCAAGGCCGAGAAGGCGGGCGCCAAGATCATCGCGCCGTTCAGGTCCATCGGGGAGATGGGCGCGGTCGGCGTGTTCGTCGATCCGAACGGCGCCGCGCTCGGCGTCTGGGAGCGGGCGCCGAAGAAGGCCGAGAAGAAGGCCGAGGAAAAGCCAGCGAAGAAGCCCGCCAAGAAGGCGGAGAAGGCCGCCAAGAAGGCGGAGAAGAAGCCGGCCAAGAAGGAGCTCAAGGCGACCAAGAAGGACGCCAAGGCGACCAAGAAGGACGCCAAGGCGACCAAGAAGGACGCCAAGAAGGCCGCGAAGACCGCCTGAGCTCCCACCTCGGCACGTAAGGGTGCGCGCGCTCATGGAGCGGGAGCGCGCGCGCCGCCCTCGCCTCGCGTATCTTGGCGGCACCATGCACCCGCCCATCCTGTCTCGGCGCACCGTCGATCGGCTCCCAGGCCACGAGATCGCGCGGGGCGACGGCGGCGACGTCATCCTGCAGGCGTTTCACTGGAACCTCGTGAAGACCCGCGGCACGGGCACCATGGATGGGCGCGCGGAGTCCTGGTATCGAGTCCTGACGGATATGGCCGAGCAGGTCGCGGCGCTCGGCTTCACGATCGTCTATTTGCCGCCGCCCTGGCGGGATGACTCGGAGTGGCAATCGGGCGAGCGGAGCGGCGGCGGGGAGGGCTACTTCTGGCACGACTTCGACCTCGACTCCCGCTATGGCAGCAAGGCTGAGCTGACCGCGCTGGTCACCAAGCTGCATGCGCTCGGCGTGCGCGTGATCGTCGATGTCGTCATCAACCACCGCGACAAGAGCCGGATGCGCGAGGATGTGTGGGAGTGGCCGGGCCCCTGTTGGGCGGTCGGCGGGCACGACACGGGCGGCGGCTTCGACCGCGGCGAGAACGACCTCGCGCTCGACTATCCCGTCGTGCACGCGCGCATCCGAGCCGCGATGAACGAGCTGCTCGAGGAGTGCGGCGTCGACGGATATCGCTGGGACTTCGTCTGGGGCTATTCGGTCGAGGACGTCATCGCGCTCCTCGAGGAGACCCCGAAAGCGCCGTATTTCTCCATGGGCGAGTACTGGCAGGGCGACCCGACGCGACCGGATGATCCGATGATCGAGCGCTATGGCACGCACGAGCGAGCGCGCATCGTCGGCTGGGCGTGCGACACGCGCAGCTGCGCCTACGACGTCCTGCTGAAGAAGCAGGTCCAGACGGCGGACCCACGCAACCTGCGACTCGGCCTCAACGCGAGCCGACGACGCGGCGACCGCGAGGTCGCGGTCACCTACGTGGACAACCACGACACCGGCGCTTCTCCCTCCTGTGCCGCGGGCAGCGGGCAGCGACACTGGGAGTGTCCGCCGCACTTCAAGTCGAGCGCTTATGCGTTCGTGCTCTCGATGCCGGGCACGCCCTCGGTCTATTGGCCCGACTGCTTCGACTGGGGGATGCGCGAGGAGATCGCCGCGCTGATCGCCGCTCGGCAGCGCGCGGGCATCGTCGCCGCGTCGGAGTGGACCGACCTCTGCGACGCGCACTCGGGCTTCGCCGGGATCGTGCAGGACGCGCACGGCAAGGACGCGCTCGCGCTTTCGATCGGCTCCGACTACACCGGGCCTGGCGCGGGCTGGGTCGTCGCGCACGAGAAGCGGGGCGAGTGGACGGTCTGGGTGCGCGAGGGGCTGAGCGGCTGAGCGGCTGAGCGGCTGAGCGGCTGAGCGGCTGAGCGGCTGAGCGGCTGAGCGGCTGAGCGGCTGAGCGGCTGAGCGCACGGCGCCGATCGCG
>CAIUAC010001046.1 GCA_903896985.1 uncultured Sandaracinus sp. | reverse complement strand
GATGTTGTGACGGCGCTCCGCGCGGATGTTGTGACGGCGCTCCGCGCGGATGTTGTGACGGCGCTCCGCGCGGACGCTCGGACAGCGAGGACCGCTCTGCTACGGTGCGCGCCGCCATGCATCGCCTGAACGCGCGGCGGACGCGCCCCCGCCCTTTGGTCCCCGCGCTCGCAGCCCTGACGCTGCTGGTCGCGTGCGGACGCTCGGTGCCGAGCGAGCTGCGCGTGAACGGACCACACGGCTTCGTGCGGTGCCTGAGGCTCGAGCCGCCGTCGTCGCGCGAGTGGCAGGCGGGCGGGCTCTCGCTCTCGCTCGCGGAGCGCGTGCTGACGATCCGCGGCACGGCGAGCCCGCTTCGCTTGGCCGCGCTCGCTGGTCCGGCGCCCGCGGGCGACGACGGCGCGACGGCGCTCAACGCCGTGAAGGCGCGCCGGCCGCAGCTGCTGCTCGTCCTCGGTGGGCTCGGCGACGACCCCGCGCAGGCGACGCAGACGGCGCGGGCGCTCGCCGCGACCAACCTCGTCACGCTCTTCGTCGCCGGCGGCCGGGATGAGCCGGAGGCAGTCGCTGCTGCGCTCGCGGCGCTCGACGCCGAGGCGCGCGGGCGCGTGCTCGACGTCACCGCGCTCGAGCGGGTCGTGGTCGGGGGCGCAGAGTTCGTCCCGGTGGGCGGCGCCCCGGGCGGTCGCTATGCGCGTACTTCGGGCGCGTGCGGGCACGACGCGGCGGACCTCGACGCCCGCGCCGTCGCGCTCGGCGGGGCGTCAGACCGCGTGCGGAGGGTGCTGCTGAGCTGGGCCGCCGCGACCCCCGCGCCTGGTCTCGAGGGCGCAGAAGCAGGGGATGCGGAGCTCGCTCGCTTCGCGACGCGCGTGGGCGCCGAGGACGCGCTCGCAGCCTGGCCGCGGGAGCTCGCCGGGCAGGCGCTGCCGGGGGGCGGACTGCGTCGGGTCGTCGCCGGCGCGGGCTCGATCGCCTCGCTCGGCGCGCAGGGCGGGCGGGCTCGTCCGGGGGCGTCGTTCTTGACTCTCGGCCCCGCGGGCCTCGCCTCCGATGGGGACGGCGCGCCGTCCCGATGACGCGGCGCAGCGGTTGCTCACTCGGAACCCTTGGAAAATGGGCGGAAATCGCGCCTTGACACCCCGTGCCGCTCTTCTATATTTCGCGCCCTTCGGACCCCCGTCCGTCGTGAAAACGCCATGGCTCAGTTCAGTCTCGACGTGAACGACCTCGACGAGCTCGGGAAGGACTACTCCTTCCCGGTCTCTGCGTCGTGGCTTGCCCGCGAGCTGGAGGGCTGCCCCGGCGTGCGCGCCCCGTCGGCGGACACCGCAGACGGTTCGCTCACCGTTCACGCGCAGAAGTCCGGCAACGACGTGCTCGTCCGCGGTCACGTCACCGCGACCGTCGTCTCGGACTGCTATCGCTGCCTCGAGGACGTCAGCTGCACGGTGACCGCCGAGCTGACGGCGCTCTACACCCCCGCGCCCGCCGCCAAGACCGGGCACTCGAAGGACTCGACCGCGAAGGCTGCCAAGGCGCCCGCGAAGCACGAGGAAGAGGACGACGACGAGATCGAGCCCGATGAGCTCGATCACGAGACGTTCACCGGTGACAAGCTGGTGCTCGACGCGTTCGTGCGCGAGCACGTCATCTTGGAAGTGCCGATGCAGCCGCTGTGTCGCGAGGACTGCCCGGGGATCCCGATCCCCGAGCACATCCGCGGCCCCGCGAATTTCGGTGAAGAAGAGGCCAAGGGCGGCGCGCTTCGTGCGGCGCTCTCGAAGCTCGAGCTGAAGAAGTAAGAAGGAGTGTCCCCGTGGCGGTACCCAAGCGCAGAACGACTCGTAGCAAGCGCAACATGCGCCGCGCCAACCACGACAAAGTGGTCGCGCCGAACCTCATCCCGTGTCCGAAGTGCAGCGAGGTGATGGTCTCGCATCGCGTCTGCCCGTCGTGCGGGCACTACAAGGGCCGCGCCATCACGAAGAAGGCCGTCGCGGGCGCAGCTGAGAGCTGAGCCGCGTACGACTGGGGGATGAGACGCCGATGTTCGACCTGACGGGGAAGGTGGCGATCGTCACCGGGGGCTCGCGCGGCATCGGTCGCGCGGTCTCGGAGACGCTCGCGCGCTCGGGCGCGCACGTCGTCGTCAACTATGCGGGCAACGAAGCTGCCGCGCGCGAGACCGTGGAGAAGATCCACGCCGCGGGCGGCAAGGCCGACGCCAAGCAGTTCGACGTCTCTGATCCCGCGGCCGTCGATGCGGCGATCAGCGAGGTGCACAAGCGCCTCGGGCGGCTCGATATCCTCGTCAGCAACGCCGGCATCGCGATGGACCAGCTCCTGCTCCGCGTGAAGCCCGAGGAAGTGGAGCGCACGTTCGCGACCAACGTGAGCGGCGCGATCTGGTGCGCGAAGAGCGCGATGCGGATCATGATGCGGCAGAAGACCGGCCGCATCATCCACCTCTCGAGCGTCGTCGCCGAATCCGGCAACCCCGGGCAGGCGGTCTACTCGGCCTCGAAGGCTGCGCTCATCGGGTTGACGAAAACCCTCGCGCGGGAGTACGCCTCGCGCGGCGTGACCGTCAACGTGGTCGCGCCGGGGTTCATCGAGACGGATATGACCTCGAGTCTGTCCGACGAAGCGAAGAAGATGATTCTTGCGCAGACCCCTGCGGGTCGCGTTGGGCGCCCCGAGGAAATCGCGGCGGCTGTGCTCTACCTCGCAAGCGACGAGGCGAGCTACGTGACCGGGCAGGTCTTGCGCGTAAACGGCGGAATGTACGTTTGATCAGCGGGCGTGCCGGGCGCGCCCACTCTCGGAGATACGCGGATGGATATCGGACAGAAGGTCAAGGAGATCGCCTCCCAGCAGCTCGACGTGGACATCAACGAGATCAAGGAGACCTCCGCGTTCATCGAAGACCTCGGCGCTGACTCCCTCGCGATCGTCGAGCTCGTGCTCGCCTTCGAGGAGCAGTTCGAGATCGACATCCCCGACGAGGACACGGAGAAGATCCGCACCGTCGGCGACGCGGTCAGTTACATCTCGGGTCGTACGACCGTCAAGTGAGCGCGGCGCGGCGCGTGCGCGCGTCGCGTAACGAGCATTTCCAGGGAGGCACCGCGCGCTGCGCTCGAGCGGCGCGCTGCGCCTTTTTTCGTTTCATGGCGAGAGGGCGGTGAGTGCACATGGTTCGTCGAGTCGTCATCACGGGCGTAGGCATCACCAGCCCCTGCGGGCAGGACGCCGAGAGCACCTGGAAGTGTGTCTCGAGCGGGCAGAGCGGCATCGCACGCATCACGAACTTCGATTCGACGGAGTTCGCGTGCCACATCGCGGGTGAGGTCAAGGGCTTCAACCCCGAGCAGTGGATGGAGAAGAAGCGCGTCCGGGAGATGGACCGCTTCATTCACTTCGCGCTCGCCGCGGCGCAGATGGCCATCGAGAGCTCGGGCTTCGCCCCCGACGAGGAGCTGCGCGATCGGACGGGGACGTTCGTCGGCGTCGGCTTGTGCGGGCTCGGCACGCTCGAGAACACCGCGAAGGTCCTCGCCGAGAAGGGCCCGCGCAAGATCACCCCGTATTTCATCCCGGCGACCATCGCGAACCTGGCGCCTGGGCAGATCAGCATGCGCTGGAACCTGCGCGGCCCGAGCTACTCGACCTCGAGCGCGTGCTCGTCGAGCGGGCACTCGATCGGCGAAGCGTTCAAGTGGATCCAGCGCGGCGATCTCGACGCGGCGGTCGCGGGCGGCGCGGAGGCGACGGTCACGCCGCTCGGCGTCGGTGGCTTCACGGCGATGCGCGCGCTCTCGACGCGCAACGACGAGCCGACCAAGGCGAGCCGCCCCTACGACAAGGGGCGCGACGGCTTCGTGATGGGCGAGGGCGCGGCGATGCTGATCCTCGAGGAGCGCGCCGCCGCCATCAAGCGCGGGGCGAACATCCTCGCGGAGCTCGTCGGCTACGGCACCTCGGCGGACGCCTATCACCTGACGCAGCCGGCGCCCGAGGGCGAGGGCGCGCAGCGGGCGATGCGGTTGGCGCTGAAGGACGGCGGCATCGAGGCGTCGCGCGTGGACTACATCAACGCGCACGGCACGAGCACGCCGACGGGCGACATCAACGAATTGAAGGCGATCCGCGCGGTGTTCGGCGATCGCGCGATCGGCGGCGGGCTCTGGGTGTCGAGCACCAAGAGCATGACGGGGCATCTGCTCGGCGCGTCGGGCGCGCTCGAGGCGGCGATCTCCGTGCTCGCGATCCGCGACGGCATCGTGCCGCCGACCATCAACCTCGACGACCCGGACGACGAGGCGAAGGGCTTCGAGCTGGTGCCGCACGAGGCGCGTCAGCGCAAGGTCGACGTCGCGCTCTCGAACAGCTTCGGCTTCGGCGGGACGAACGTCTCGCTCGCCATCGCGCGCCACACTTGAGCGGTCTGGACTCGTGATGATCGCGGTCGCGGGGCAGTCATGACGATCGCTTACGCGGGGCAGTCATGACGATCGCTTACGCGGAGCCGTCATGAAGATCGCTTACGCGGAGCCGTCATGAAGATCGAGCGGGACGCGCGCTTCGAGGCGGAGGCGAGCGCGCACGCGCTGCGTTGGTCCTGCGAGGACTGCGCGCTCTTCGACGAGGAGCGCGAGAGGTGTGCGCACGGGTTCCCGACCGAGGAGCACCGGCGCGCGTACAACGAGCGCGGAGTGTTGCTCGTGTTCTGCAAGGAATTCGAGCTGGAGTAGGCGCCGCTCGGAGTTCTCCAGAGCGGGTCTCGCGGGCCGCTGGTCCCCCTGGCGCGGGGCGTCGGCGACCTACAGAGCGCGGGGCGGCATCGAGTCGCGCTGCCTGCGGTCCTCGGCGATCTCGTGGCGCTCGCCGTGCTCGACGGGCTGCGGGTAGCGGCCGTCGAAGCAGGCTGCGCAGCGCGCGCCGGGGAGGGCGCGGTTCATCGCCTCGACCGGGAGGTAGGTCAGGGACTCGACCTCGAGGGCGGCCG
>CAIUAC010001045.1 GCA_903896985.1 uncultured Sandaracinus sp. | reverse complement strand
TTCGGGAATGGCGGCGCAGTTGATGCGCACGTAATTTTCATTCCGCCGCGCGCTCAAACTGTGCAGCGCGCCGGCGACCAGCTCCTTGCCGGTGCCGCTCTCGCCGAGCACGAGCACCGTCGCCGTCGAGGTCGCCGCCTGGGTCGCGACGTCGAGCGCGCGGCGCAGCGACTGCGCGCTGCCGACGATGGCGCGCGGGCCGCGCAGGGCAGACAACTCTTGCTTCAGCTCGCGGTTCTCGGCGACGAGCGCGTGCCGCTCGGCGGCTTTGCGCACCGTCTTGACGATGTGCATGCGCTTGAGCGGCTTCTCGACGAAGTCGTACGCGCCCTCGCGCATCGCCTCGACCGCCGTCTCGATGGTGCCGTACGCGGTCATCAGCACGACCTCGACGTCCGGCGCGACGGTCGCGAGCGCGCGCAAGAGGTCGATGCCGCCCATCTGCGGCATCATCAGGTCGGTCACGACGACGTGAACGCGCTCGCGCCGACAGACGTCGAGCGCGGCGCGCCCGGAGTCGGCGGTCAGCACGCGCAGCCCCTCCCGCTGAAAGATCTTCTCGAGCGAGAGGCGGTTCGACTCCTCGTCGTCGACGATGAGGATCGTGGACGCGCTGGCACCGGGCGATGACGAAGTGGCGGTCATGGGGACACCATGTCGAGGCTTGTGACATGGTGGCGACGAGGCGTCCAGGTTGTCATTTGCCTAGCGCGACGAGGGATCGAAGCTCAACCTTGGTCGGTTTGCTAGGGATCGAAGCCCAACCTTGGTCGGTTTGCTGTCGGTTTGCTGCGCCGCGCCGACGGCCGCGCCGGTCGGGTTGGGTGGCCTGGGCACGCCCGCGGCGACGGCGTCTGCTGGCGTGACGGTGCCCGCGGCCGCGACGGTCCCCGCGGCGGCGCCCATCGGGCCCGGGCTGCCGGGGAACTCGCCGTTCATCACGCGCTGAGGGCGGGAGCGACCGCGGCCGTGTCGGTCGGGCCCGGCGTGATAGCGTGCTCGCCGCGACCCTCCCGTGAGCGACACGCCCCCCACTCCGAAGCTCGACCCCGCCAACCGCACGATGCGGACGACATTTCGGAGCGCGCGCGCGTACGCCCGGCGGTCGATGCTGCCGCCGCCGGCGGACCGCGCGCGGCACCCGTGGACGACGCGCGCGACCATCGGGCTGCGGTTCGTCTTTCGCATCGTGCGGCGCGTGATCGCCGACCGCGTGCCGCAGCGCGCGGCGGCGCTCGCGTTCTACACGCTGCTCAGCGTCGTGCCGATCCTCGCGGCGACGTTCGCCGCGCTCTCGCGCTTCGGCAGTCAGTCCGGCTCGCAGGCGGTCGTGCGCTTCGTCGCGGACCGCTACTTCCCGCGCGCGACGGACGCCGCCATCGACGCGGTCACGCCCCTGATCACGCGCACCGAGGTCTCGACGGCCGGGATCCTCGGCATCTTGCTGCTGCTGCCCGTGATGACGAGCCTCGTCCGGCAGGTCGAGGGCGCGCTCGCCGACGTCTTCCGCGCGCCGCCGCAGGCGGCGTTCTCGCTGCGCTTCTTGGTGCACTCGGGGCTCGCCCTCGG
>CAIUAC010001044.1 GCA_903896985.1 uncultured Sandaracinus sp. | reverse complement strand
GCGCTGCTGGGGGCCGCGACGTACTGAATGATCTCAGCACCTTGCGCGCCCCGCCCGCGGCAAACCCGCCCGCCCGCGGCAAACCCGCCCCGCCCGCGGCAAACCCGGCCGCCTGGCCGATTCTTTGCATCGCCGGGTGCCCATGACCCTCCGCAAGTGGCTCGGCTCCGCCCTCCGCATCGGCCGCAGCGTCCTGGTCGGCGGCGCGGCGACGCTCCTCGACCTCGGCGTCCTCGCGCTCCTCGTCGAGGTCGCGCACCTCCCGGCGACGGTCGCCAACGTGCCGGCGCTCCTCTTCGGCGCGCTGGTGCAGTTCCTCGGCTGCCGATACTTCGTCTTCCCCGCGCAGGGCACCGACCTGCGAAAGCAGGCGGGCGGCTTCGCGGCGGTCGAGGTCGCGACGCTCGCGCTCAACGGGGTCGCCTTCCACGTCCTCGTCGCCGGCCTGCACGTCCCGTACGCCTTCGCGCGCCCGCTCGGGACGTTCCTCGTGTTCATCGCCTTCAGCTACCCGCTCTGGCGCTTGGTCTTCGGCGCGGCTCGCCCCGCCGACGGCGCCTCCCGCCTTTGACAAAAAAAGGGCCTTCCGGCAGCCTCGGCCCTTGCCTGAACCTCGGCAGAGCTCTGGCCCTGTCCGCTGCGTCGTGACCGACGGCGGCGGCATCACGTCGGCCGACGAGAGCATCGCTGGGCTGACGGGCTACCCCGCCGCCGACTTCCTCAGCGGCGCGGTCACGCTCGCGGCGCTCTTTCACCGGGACGACGCGGACGTCGCGCAGGCGCTGTTCCGGTCGCCCGCGAGCGTCCTGCCCGCGCAGACCAACTTCCGGCTCCGGCACCGCAGCGGCAAGATCGTGTGCGTCCGTTGCACCCGCGCGGAGTGGCAGCGCGTCGCGCCGGACGGCCTGACGCTCGCGCTCGAGCTTCAAGCGGCGACCTCCCTGCGCGCCGAGGTCCAAGACGCCGCCGTCCTCGCGAACTTCACCGCGATGATGGAGAACACCGACGACTACATCTACTTCAAGGACCGGAACCACGTCTTCACGGGCGCGAGCCAGACGCTCGTCAGCATCACGGACCCGTCCGAGCACTGGACCGATCTGATCGGCAAGACGGACTACGACGTCTTCCCCGAGGAGTACGCCGACCAGTACTACAGCCTGGAGAAGAGCGTCTTCTCAGGCGAGGTCGCCGTCGCGCACGAGATCCAGCCGACGCTCGACAACCAAGGCCGTCGCGGCTGGGTGGACAACAAGAAGTACCCGATCAAGGACGCCGCCGGGAACATCGTCGGGCTCTTCGGCATCGCGCGGGACATCACCGCGACGAAGGCGGCGGAGGACGCGCGGCGCGAGGCGCTCGACCGCCTGCAGAAGCTCTCGGCGATGGTGCCGGGGATGGTCTATCAGTTCGTGCGCGGCCCCGACGGGAGCATGAGCTTCCCGTACGTCAGCGACGCCGTCTTCGAGCTGTGCGGCGTGACGCCGGAACACGCGATGGCGGACTCGCGCGCGATCTTCTCGACGGTCCATCCGGACGACCTCCCCGCGGTGCTGGCGCAGGTCGAGCTGTCGGCGCGCGACCTGACGCCGTGGACGAGCGAGTTCCGGATTCGCCTGCCGGACGGCACGGTCCGCTGGATGTTCGGCAAGGCCAACCCGGAGCGCGAAGCCGACGGCTCGGTGCGCTGGCACGGCTTCATCGGCGACATCACCGACGCCGCCGAGCGCAAGCGCACCGAGGCCGACCTCGCCGTCGCCGCGATCGCGTTCGACTCGAGCGACGGGATGCTCGTCACCGACCCGAACTTCCTCACCTTGAAGGTCAACCGGGCCTTCACGCAGATCACGGGCTACGGCGCCGACGAGGTCATCGGCAAGCACCCCCGCCTGATGCGCTCCGGGCAGCATGAGCCCGCGTTCTACACAGCGCTCTGGGACTCCGTGAAGCAGACGGGCTCCTGGCAGGGCGAGATGTGGAACCTGCGCAAGGACGGCGCGGTCTACCCGTCGTGGCTCACCGTCACCGCGGTCACCAACGGCGCGGGCCAGACCACGCACTACGTCGGCGCGTTCACGGACGTCACCGAGCGCAAGCGCCTCGAGGCGATGCTGCAGCACTCGCAGCGGCTCGAGGCGGTCGGACAGCTCGCCGGGGGCGTCGCCCACGACTTCAACAACCTGCTGGTCGTGATCCTCTCGTACTGCGAGCTCGCCCTCGAGTCGCTGCCCGCCGGCGACCGCATCCGCGAAGACCTCCGCGAGATCCAGCGCGCGGGCGAGAGCGCGAAGTCGCTGACGCAGCAGCTGCTCGCGTTCAGCCGGAAGCAGCTCCTCGAGCCGCGCACCTTCGAGCTGAACCGCGCCGTCGCCGCGGCGGAGAAGATGCTGCGGCGGCTGCTGGGCGAGAACATCCAGGTCGTCACCGACCTCGCGCCGCACCTCGGCTTCGTCCGGGCCGATCCCGGGCAGCTCGATCAGGTCCTGATGAACCTCGCGATCAACGCGCAGGACGCGATGCCCGATGGCGGGAAGCTGACCCTGTCGACCGCCAACGTCGTCCTCAGCGCGGCAGACCTCCTGGAGAGCGACGGCGGCGTCGCCCCCGGCGCCTTCGTCGAGCTGACGGTCTCCGACACGGGCACCGGGATGGACGCCGCGACGCTCGCGCGGCTCTTCGAGCCGTTCTTCACGACGAAAGAGCTCGGGCGCGGCACGGGGCTCGGGCTCTCGATGGTCTACGGCATCGTGCGGCAGAGCGGCGGCACGATCCGCGTGTCGAGCGAGCTCGGTCGGGGCTCGACCTTCAAGATCTATCTGCCGATG
This sequence comes from uncultured Sandaracinus sp., assembly GCA_903896985.1. Lineage (GTDB taxonomy): Bacteria > Myxococcota_A > Polyangia > Polyangiales > JADJQN01 > CAIUAC01. Next base: position 166 of record CAIUAC010001044.1, on the reverse strand, counting down.
CTCCCGACCGAGACCGCGGGCGCGGTCGACGAAGGGGTCGGGGAGACCCCGGCGCCGGACTCGGGCACGGTCCATACGGAGACGATCCTCCTCGCCGAGGACACCAGCGCCGTCCGACGGCTGGTGCAGCGCATCCTCGAAGAGGAGGGCTACGTCGTGCTGGCCG
>CAIUAC010001043.1 GCA_903896985.1 uncultured Sandaracinus sp. | reverse complement strand
GGCCTCGTCGAGGCTCTGCGTGCCGCCGGAGGTGACGGCGAGCTGCCTCGGGGCGCGCGTGGAGCCCGACGGCCTGCCGCGCGAGCCGACGCTCGGCGCACCGGGCGGGCTCAGGAGCTGAGCCGGCGCGATCCTCGGGACGGGCACGGTGGTCAGGAGCGTCAGACTTGCGAGAGAGTTCTGCGAGGTGGCGGGCACCGGAGGGCCTCAGGGTTCGGGGGCGCGCCGCTTCGGACGAAGCTCCCTAAGGGAGATTCAAAGGAGCGCGCGACGATTGTGTAGCGCGGGACACTTATGGCCGCAGGGTGGCTTTTGTCGAGCCAGCCCCCCGCCGCGCGTCAGTCCCGCTTGCAGGGAGGGCGGGGAACCCCCTAATGTCCCGCCACCATGGACCTCTCGTTTACTGAAGAACAGCGCCTGATCCAGCAGACCGCCCGCGATTTCGCCGTTCGTGAGGTCGCCCCGAAGGCGCGCGAGCTCGATCTCGAGGGGCGCTGGCCGACGGAGCTCGTCGCGCGCATGGGCGAGCTCGGCCTGATGGGCGTCGCGGTGCCGAGCGAGTGGGGCGGCACCGGCGCCGACACCGTCTCGTACGTCCTCGCGATGGAAGAGGTGAGCCGCGCGTGCGCGTCGACCGGCGTGATCATGTCGGTCAACAACTCGCTCGTCTGCGATCCGCTGCTCAAGTACGGGAACGACGCGCAGAAGCGCGACTATCTCACGCCTCTCGCGAGCGGGCAGAAGCTCGGCTGCTTCGGGCTGACGGAGCCGGCGAGCGGCTCGGACGCTAGCCAGATGGAGACGATCGCCGTCGACGCGGGCGATCACTGGGTGCTCGACGGCGCCAAGAACTGGATCACCAACGGCCCCAAGGCCGACACCATCCTCGTCTTCGCGTCCCACGATCGCGCGGCCGGCGCGAAGGGCACGACGGCCTTCATCGTCGACAAGAGCACGCCGGGCTTCACGCTCAACAAGCCCGATCACAAGCTCGGCATCCACGCGGCGCACTCCTGCACGATGTTCTTCGAGGGCTGCAAGATCCCGAAGTCGCAGCAGCTCGGCGAGAAGGGCGCGGGCTTCAAGATCGCGATGTCCACGCTCGACGGCGGGCGCATCGGCATCGCCTCGCAGGCGCTCGGCATCGCGCGCGCCGCGTACGAGAAGGCGCTCGCGTACTCGAAGGAGCGCAAGGCCTTCGGCAAGCCGCTCGCCGACAAGCAGGCCATTCAGTTCATGCTCGCCGACATGGCGACGGAGCTCGACGCGGCGCGGCTGCTCACGCTGCGCGCGGCGACCATGAAGGACAAGGGCGTGCGCCACACGAGCGAGTCCGCCGTCGCCAAGCTCTACGCGAGCGAGATGTGCACGCGCGTCGCGCACAAGGCGCTGCAGATCCACGGCGGCTACGGCTACTCGACCGAGTACGACGCAGAGCGGCACTACCGTGACGCGCGCATCACCGAGATCTACGAGGGCACCAGCGAGATCCAGCGCATCGTGATCGCCGCGAACGCGCTGAAGGCTTGAGGAGCCCGGTGCGGCGCAGGATGTCGGCGACGCTGCGTCGCCTCGCGGTCTGGTGGCTCGCGTGCGCGACGTGCGCGGGCCTCGGGGCGGCGTGCGGCGGTGCCGGCGCGGCGGACCAGGACCACACCGTGGTGGTGGCGCAGCACGACGATGGGCGCCGCGAGGAGCCCCATGATGGCGCCCGGATGAGCGGGCTGATGGGGACGATCTCCGCCGATGGGGTGCGCGACACCCTGCAGATGCGCCAAGACCGGTTCTTGTCGTGCTTCACGCATCGCCTCGACGACGTGAGCGTGCTCGGCGGCACCATCGAGCTCGCGTTTCGCGTGAGGCTCGATGGGGGCGTGCGCTGGGTCTACCCGAAGCGCTCGACGATCGGGGACCGCGAGACGGAGCGCTGCATCCTCGGCGTCGCGTCCTCCGTGCACTTCAGGCAGCCGAGCGGCGGTGAGGCCGAGTTTACCTGGCCGTTCGAGGTCGCCGCGCCGGACGATGTGCGCCCGGCGCTCGACTGGACCGCGGATCGCGTCGCGCCGCTCCTCGCGCAGCACTCCGACCTCGGCGCGCGTTGCCGCCCGCCGGGCACGGACGTGACGTTCTCGATCACGGCGTACATCGCGCCGGGCGGCGCCGTCCTCGCGGCGGGCGGCGCGCCGAGCGAGCTCGGCGGGCTCGACGCGGTCGACTGCGTGCTCGACTCGGTGCGCGCTTGGTCGCTGCCCGACCCAGTGAGCTATCCAGCCAAGGTCACGTTCGACGTTCAGTAACTCCCACCCAGAGCGAACACAGAGCCATGGACTTCGAGCTCGATGAGACGCAGCGCCTCGTGCGCGACACCGCCCGCGACTACGCGACCAAGACCCTCGCGCCGCTCGCGCGGAAGATCGAGGCCGAGGAGTGCGTCCCGCCGGAGGTTCTGCGCGCGCTCGGCGGGCTCGGTTTGCTCGCCGTGAACGTGCCGGAGGCCCTCGGCGGCGCGGAGGCGGGCGTCGTCGCGTACAGCGTCGCGATGTCGGAGATCGCGAAGGCGTGCTCCTCGACGGCGGTGACCATGGCCGTGACCAACATGGTCAACGAGGTGATCGCGACCTTCGGCAACGACGCGCAGAAGCAGCGGTATTGCCCGTGGCTCGCGAGCGGCGAGACGCTCGGCGCGTTCGCGCTCTCGGAGGCCGATGCGGGCTCGGACCCTGGCGCGATGCGCACGACCGCGCGGCGGGACGGCGATGATTGGATCGTCGACGGCGGCAAGCAGTGGATCACGAGCGGCGCGTGGGCTGGCGTGTTCGTGCTCTGGGCGCGCACTGGAGAGCCTGGAACCAAGGGAATCTCCTGCTTCTTGGTGGACGCTGGCACGCCGGGACTGCGGATCGGGCACCACGAAGACAAGATGGGGATTCGCGGCTCGAACACCGTCGCGCTCGAGTTCGACGAGATGCGACTCCCCGGGAGCGCGCTCTTCGGGGAGCTAGGGCAGGGCTTTCGCATCGCGATGATGGCGCTCGACGGCGGGCGAGTCGGCATCGCGTCGCAGTCGCTCGGCATCGGCGAGGGCGCGCTCAGCGATGCGCTCCGCTACGCGAAGGAGCGGCAGGCGTTCGGGAAGCCGATCGCCGAATTCCAGGCGATCCAGTGGATGATCGCGGACTCGCGCACGGAGCTCGACGCGGCTCGGCTGCTGACGCTGCGGGCGGCTGCGATGAAGCAGCAGCGCGTGCCCTTCACGAAGGAGGCGTCGATGGCGAAGCTCTTCGCGAGCGAGGCCGCGTGGCGCGTCTGCAACCGCGCGGTGCAGGTGCACGGCGGCTACGGCTACACGCGCGACTTCGACGTCGAGCGCCGCTTTCGCGACGTGCGCGTCACTCAGATCTACGAGGGCACGAGCGAGATTCAGCGCGTCGTCATCGCCCGCTTGGTCTTGAAGGACTGAGCGCGGGCGTCTGATGCGCACCGACCAGACGATGCTCTGCACGCGCTGCGCGGTGCGCTTCTCGCCCGCGAAGCGCTGCCCTCGCTGCGGCGGCGCGAGGCTGCACGATCTGCGTCGCGCGCATGAGCGCAAGACGGCGCTGCCGCTGCTGCGCGCGGTGGCGAGCAACCGCGCGGAGTGGCTCGCCGAGACGGTCGAGCGCGTGCTGGTGGGCTATGTGCGCTGGGGCTTCGCGCTGCTGACCGGCGTCGCGTTCGTCGCGGGCTGGGTCGAGACCTCGGCGACGGCGGGCGGGGTCTTGGTCGCGTGCCTCGCGGCGATCGCGCAGGTCGTGCTCGTGGTCGCGCTGGTCGGGGTCGTCTCGGCGATCTCGGTGCTCGCGCGCGTGTTCTCTGCGGTCGCGCGCCCGCTCGGTCGGGCAGGCGCCGCGAGTCCGGCGCGTCGACAGGTGCTCCCGCTGCCGGCGCCGGTCGCCGCGGCGACGACCGAGCGGCAGAGCTTCACGGGCCGAGTGCGGTGCAGGACGCCGCTCCTGTCGCCCGTCGGTCACGAGCGCTGCGCGGCGTTTCGCATCGTCGGGGACGCGCCCGGCGGGGCGATCGACGACGCGGGCATCGCGCCCTTCGAGGTGATCGGCGAGGACGGCGCGGTGTGCGTCGTCGCGGAGTGCGTGGGGACGGTCTCGCTCGAGCTGGAGAGCCCCGCGCGCACCGTGCGCCCGGATGAGGCGCTGCGGGCGTTTCTCGACGAGCGCGGCGCCTACAGCGAGCTCGGCGCGGTGCGGCTCGCGGAGGCTGTGCTGCGCGAAGGCGAGGCAGTGACCGTCGAGGGCGTCGCGGACGACACCGTGCGCGCGGACGGCTATCGCGACTCGCGCATCGTGCGGGTGCTGCGCGATGTGCCGGGCGCCCCGCTCGTCATTCGTCGCGCGCCAGCGCTGGTCGCACAGCACGATTGACGCACGCCTCGAGGCGTCGGCTGCATCGCTGGATGCGCAGTCGATTCTCCAGGCTCCTCGGCTCTGCGGTCCTCACGGCAGCGTTCGTCACGGCGGGCTGTGGTGACGATGACCTCACCCCTGAGGCGTCGCTGTCTCTCGATCGCGACCTGCGCGAACCGCGCTGCGCGCTGTGGCGTTTCGTGCCCGCAGAGCGCCGCATCGCGTACATCCTCGACTTGCCTTCTCGCGGCGACACCTGCTTTGCGAGCGTGCTCGACGGGGCGAGTCCAGACGAGGTGATCGTCTACGACTACAGCTCTCCCATCGATGGTCCCGACGTCGCGTGGAACGTCGGACAAGAGGGCGAGACGCGCGTTTATCGGCACGTCCTGCGCTTCACGCCGCGCTGAGCGAGGCCGCGCCAGCGCGCAGTCGAACGATCAAGGGGAGGTCGTGAAGTCGAGGGAAACACGCGCGTTGCCCCCGGGCGCGACCTGTAGAACGTGGGTGTGCGTGACTCCGTCACGGTCGACGAGGCGCAGCCGGAGAGTGCCCGAGGGGACGGTCGCCTGCCCAATCGGGGTCGTTCCGAGCAGCGTGCTGCCGACATAGACCTTCGACCACGGACGAGTGGTGATCGACAGCGTCGCAGGAGGGCCGGTGGGCGCGTGCCGACGCGCGACGAGCGGCGCGTCCACGGACGTCAGGTCGCCCGCGGCGACGAGGAACTGCCCCGCCCAGACGTCGAAGCCCGCGTGCGTCACGCGGAGGGCGTGCGGGCCGACCGCGAGGTCTCGCAGGTCGAGCGG
>CAIUAC010001042.1 GCA_903896985.1 uncultured Sandaracinus sp. | reverse complement strand
GGTACGACGTCATCCGCCGCCTCGGCACGGGCGGCATGGCCGAGGTGTACCTCGGCAAGTCGCGAGGGGCCGAGGGGACGCACAAGCTGATCGTGCTCAAGCGCATCCTGCCGGCGAACAGCCAGTCGGCGCGCATGAAGCAGATGTTCGTCGACGAGGCGCGCCTGACCATGCGCCTCAACCACCCGAACATCGTGCAGGTCTACGCGTTCGAGCAGGTGCGCGAGGAGTTCCTGCTCGCGATGGAGCTCGTCGACGGGCTCGACCTCGGCAGGCTGGTGTCGGCGGCCAAGCGCGCCGAGCGGCGCATCCCCTACGGGCTCGCCGCGTACGTGATCGCCGAGCTCGCGAAGGGGCTCGACTACGCGCACAACCGAAAGGACGAGCAGGGGCAGCCGCTCGAGATCGTGCACCGCGACGTCAGCCCGCAGAACGTGCTGCTCTCGTACGAGGGCGCCGTGAAGGTCGCGGACTTCGGCATCGCGAGGGCGCGCATGGTCAGCGAAGAGACGGGCGTGATCAAAGGGAAATTCGCGTACATGTCGCCCGAGCAGGCGCGCGGCGCGAAGGTCGATCGGCGCAGCGACGTCTACTCGATCGGCGTGCTCCTCGCGGAGCTGCTGATGGCGCGCGCGATGTACCCGGGGCAGGCGGGGCTCGATGTGCTCGACCTCGTCCGCGACGGCAAGCGCACGCTGCCGCGCGAGATCGATCCGAACGTCCCCGACGAGCTGAACCGCATCGTGAAGAACGCGACGGCGCTCGACGTCGAGGAGCGCCCGCAGACGGCGCGCGCGCTCGCCTCCTCGCTGAGCACCTTCCTCCACGCCGAGGAGGACGTCTGGGACGGCGCCGCGCTCGAGCAGTTCATCGCGGAGATCGCCCCGCGGGAGACGACGAGCCCCGACGCGCGACCCGAGCCCGCGCGCCCCGAGAAGCCCGGGCTGACGGCGCTGACCGTCGTCGCGGGCGGAGAGCGCGGACCCGAGAAAGAGGTCCGCGAGCGGCGACATGTCGTCGTCATCAGCGGTATCGTTCGCGCTACGGGGACGCAGCTGCTCGCGGAGGGCGCCGCGCTGGTGGCGCTCCCGCCCGAGGGCGTCGCGGTGCTCAAGGAGATCGCCTTCCGCGCCAACGCCGTGCTGCGCTGGCCGAACGACGGCGACCATCGGCACTTTCAGCTGCTGGTCGGCCTCGACCTCGTGACCGTGCACGACGCGCTCAAGGCGGCGCAGCTCGCGCTCGACGTGATCGAGGCGATCCAGGCGCTGAGCGCCGATCTGATGCGCCCCGTGCAAGCGGCGGTCGGCATCTCGCGCGGCGTGATGGCGGTCGTGCGCGGGCCGGACGGCGTGCTGCTCCGCTCGGAGCCGGTGGGCGCGCTCCTCGACATCGCCGACCGGCTCGCGGTCGCCGCCGAGACGGGGGAGATCCTCGCGGCGGGGGAGATCTACCGCGCGACGCGGCGCGACTTCTCGTTCGGCCCGGAGCCGCGCGAGATCGTGATGGCCGGGGGCGACGAGGCGGAGCGCTCGCAGCGCGCGTACTCCCTGCGCGGGCTGCGCACGCGCGAGGAGCGCGCCGCGGAGGCGAGCCTGCCCGGGGCGACGGGGATGCTCATCGGGCGCTCCGAGGAGCTCGCGGAGGTCGTCGACGCCTTCCAAGAGGCCGTGCAGTCCGAGCGCTCCGTGGTGATGGCGATCGTCGGGGATCTCGGCGTCGGCAAGACCTCCCTCGCGGCGGCGGCGATCGACTCGCTCCCGCCCGACGCGCGCGGGCGCAAGGTGCGGGTGCTGCGGGTCGAGTGCGCGTTCGGCGCCGGCGATGTGCCGTACGTCGCGGTCGCGGAGATCATCCGTGAGGCGTGCGGCATCCATCGGGACGTGGTCGGCGAGCCCCTCGTGGCGGCCCTGCGGGCGGCGGCGGAGCGCCTGGTGCCGGACCCGGAGGAGCGCGAGAGCGTGCTCGGCGCGATCGGCCCGCTCCTGGGTTCGAGTTCGATACATCGCGGGGAGGAGGGCGAGGACCGGGCGCGCGCGATCGTGCGTGCGGTGCGCCTGCTGCTCGGGGCGCTCGGCAGCGTCAGCCCGCTCGTCGTGCTCGTCGACGCGCTGCAGTGGGTCGATCAGCCGAGCCTGGAGCTGCTGCAGGCGGTCATCCGCCGGACGTATCCGATCCCGCTCTTCGTGCTGCTCGGGACGCGCCCCGATGTGCGCGTCGACAAGGCGCTCAGCGGCGTGCCGCGGCTCGACCTCGGGGAGCTCGACCGAGACGGGCGCCTCGCGCTCGTGCGCGCGCGCTTCGTCGGCGCGCAGGTGCCAGCGGACGTCGAGCAGGCGGTGATCGACCGCGCCGGCGGGAACCCGTTCTTCATCATCGAGCTCGTCGACGCGCTCTTCGAGCGCGGGATCGTGTCGATCGAGGGCGCCGGCGCGGAGCGCAAGGTCGTCCGCAAGCCGGGCCCGATCGCGCTCCCGACGACGCTCGAGGGGGCCATCGCGGCGCGCCTCGCGGACCTGCCCTCCGAGGAGCGGCAGGCCATCCGCTGGCTCGCGGCCGTCGGCGCCGGGCTGCGCGGCCCGGACCTCAACGCGGTCGCGGCCAAGGACCTGACGCGCGCCCTCGACGGGCTCGAGTCGCGCGGGCTGATCGAGCGGCGCGCCGACTTCTACGTCTTCCCGAACGCCGTCGTGCGGCACGTCGCCTATGACTCGACCGACCCCGAGGACCGGCGGCGCATGCACCGGCGCATCGGCGCGCACCTCGCGACGATGGACGGCGTGCCGCCCGCCCGCATCGCGCGGCACCTCGAGCGCGCGGGCGATCCCGGAGGCGCAGCCGAGGCCTACCTCGCGGCCGGGGCCGCGGCGCTCGACGCCTTCGGCACGCGGGACGGGCTTCGCCTCTACGGCAAGGCGCTCGCGCTGCTGCCGCCGGAGTCCCCCGCGCGCTTCGTCGCGCACGAGGCGCGCGAGCAGATCCTGCGCGGCGCCGGGCGGCGCACCGAGCGACGTATCGAGCTCGAGGCCATGCGCGCGATCTCGGACCGCTCTGGCGATCCGCGGCTGCGCGCGACCGCGTTCAATCGCCTCGCGCGCTACGAGCTCGAGGAGGGCCGCACCGCGGGCGTCGAGGCGCTCCTGCGGCGGGCGCTCGACGCGGCGATCGACTCGAGCGATCAGGGGGCCGAGGTCGAGGCGCTGCGCCTCTCCGCGCTGCTCGCGAGCGACCAAGGCGATGTGCCGAAGGCGCTCGACGCGTGCGACCGCGCGCTCTTGCGCTCCGGGCACGAGACCTCGCTGCTCGCGGTGCGCGGGGGATGTGCTCGTGCAGCGCGGGATCTTGCTGCGGCGGCTCGGGCGGAGCGACGAGAGCATGGAGGCCCTCGCGGAGGCCATCGTCATCTTCAGGCGCATCCAGGACAAGCGCGAGGAGGCGAACGCGCTCAACGCGCTCGCGGTGACGCTGCTCGGCGAGGGCGCGTACGAGGACTCGGTCGCCCTCCTGCGCGCGTCGATCGCGCTCGACCGCTCGATCGGGGACGTGTTCCACCTCGGCAGGAAGCTCTCGAACGTCGGGCAGCTCTACGCGGAGCTCGGGGACACCGAGCGCGCGCTCGCGTTCCTGCGGCGGGCCAACGACGTCTTCGAGGCGCTCGACGACAAGGCGTATCGCGCGGACGCGCTGATCGGGCTCGCGCGCGTGCTGCTCGAGCACTCGAGCGATCCGGCGGGCGCCGAGCAGGCGCTCGATCGCGCCAGGCAGTTCGCGGAGCGCACGGGCGACCGCTTCGACCTCGCGCAGGAGCGCGTCGCGCGCGTCGAGGTCGAGCTCGCGCGGGGGCAGCTCGAGGCGGCGCTGCGGCACGCCGACGAGGCGGTCAGCGAGTCACGGGCCGCGGGCGTCGTCGGCTTCGAGCTGCAGGCGCTCGCGCTGCAGGCGCACGCCTTCGCGCTCGTCGGGCGCCCGCAGGAGGCGCGGACGACCGCCCTCGCGGCGCGCGCCGGGCTCGCGCGGACCGGCGCCGTCGAGCGCTCCGAGCGTATCCAGTTCTCGCTCTCGCTCGCGTTCCGGCTGATCGGCGACACGGCCGCGGCCGACGCGGCGCTGACCGCGGCGCGCGAGACCGTCGATCGCCGGGTGGGTCGCATTCGTGATACGCCAGCGCGCGAGCGCTACCTGCACAACCCCATCGTCTTGGCGATCCGCGCATGACCGAGCCCCTCGCGACCTTCCCTGCGCGCCCCTCCCGCACTCCGCCGCGGGCGGCCTCGCGCGCGCCGCTCGGCGTGGTGCTCTCCGGCGGAGGTGCCCGCGGGGCGTACGAAGCGGGCGTGCTCAGCTACGTCTTCGGGGAGCTCCCGGCGTCGCTCGGGCTGACGCCCGAGGTGGACTTCATCTGCGGCACCAGCGTCGGCGCGGTCAACGGAGCGTTCCTCGCGTCCGTGATCGACGATCCGGTGGCGGGCGTCGGGCACCTCGGGGAGCTCTGGACCGAGATCCGCCTCGGCGACGTGATCAACTTCGGCATGAAGCACGCGTCGCAGGTGTATCGCGTGCTGACGGGCAGCGAGAAGGGCGAGTCGGTCGGCTTCTTCGACGCGCGCCCGCTCGCCGCGCTCGTGCACCGCGAGGTGCGCTGGCGTCGGCTGGTGCGCAACGTGCGCTCCGGGCGGCTGCGCGCGCTGACGCTGACGACGACGCACGTCGCGACGGGGCGCCCGACGCTGTGGGTGGAGGCGGGTCCGACCGTGCCGCTGCCGACCTCGCTGCCGCGCAACGTGGAGGTGCGCGCCGGGCGCGTGGGCGTCGAGCATGTGCTGGCCTCAGCGGCGATCCCGGTGCTGTTCCCGCCGATCCGGATCGGGCTCGATCTGCACTGCGACGGCGGGCTGCGGCTCAACACGCCGATCGCGCCGGCCGTCCACCTCGGCGCCGAGCGCCTGCTCGTCATCGGGATGTCGTCGCACATCGGCTCGGACACGCCGTCGCTCGCGCCGGGTCAGTCACCTGGCGCGGCGTTCCTCCTCGGCAAGGTGCTCAACGCCTTCTTGCTCGACCACGTCACGACCGATCTCGAGGAGCTCGCGCGGCTGAATTCCCTGATCGACGCGGGCGAGCGGGCGTTCGGCGCGGACTTCATGACGCGCGTCAACGCGGAGCTGATCGCCAATGGCGAGACGCCGCGGCGGCGCCTGCGCGCGCTCGCGATCCGGCCGAGCGTCGACCTCGGGCGCCTCGCGGGCGAGCACATGCACGAGGAGCGCAACCGCGTGAAGCGTGAGCTCGGCAAGACGCTGCTCGGGCTGCTCGACATCGGCGAGGGCGCGGACGCCGACCTCGCGAGCTATCTGCTGTTCGACGGCGCCTACGCGGCGCGGCTGGTGGAGCTCGGGCGCAAGGACGCGGCGGCGCGCCGCGACGAGATCGCCGACTTCATGTTCAGCACCTGAGCGCCCGGTGCCGGGGGTGTTACCCACAGCACGGGAAGGCCAGTGGACAGGCTGTGGATAAGGTTCGCCAAGTGCTCGGAAGGACGAGCTATTCGACATGGTTAGCGCCTGTGCTACCTTTTTGGGGCGGGTATCTCCAGAGACACCTGGCGCCCCCACCCCATGGCGGACCCTCGACAAGCAGCGCCCGGCCCGACCGCCGCGGAGTACCTCCGCCTGGCGATGCTCGCGCCCGACACGGAGACGCGGGCGCGGCTCGCGACGACCGGCCTCGCGCAGCCTGAGGTAGACGCCGAGACGCGCTTTTTGCTGCTGCGGCAGCTGTACCTCGCGCGGTTCACCGAGCGGCAGTACCGCGGCGCGCTCGAGCTGACGGCGCGGATGCTCGAGACGGGCGAGCTGCTCGACCTCGCGCATCACGACGCGGCGCGCGCGCTGCAGGCGCTCGGGGAGCTGCCGGGCGCGGTCGCGGCGCAGCGGCTCGCCGCCGAGAGCGCGCCGACGGGGCGACGCTCGTTTCACTACTGGGGGCTGGCGACGCTCGAGCACTTCGCGGGGGACGTGGACGGCGCGCTCGCGTCGCTCAGCGTCGGGCTGCGCTGGTCCCGGCGCGACCGCCCGCTGCTGCGCGCGCACGCGGCGTACATCCGGCTCGACGCGGGGCGCGCGGCGCCTGCCCTCGCGGGGACCGTCGCGTCGCTGCAGCGCGCGAAGTGTCGCGAAGGCTACGGGCAGTTTCTGCTCGGCATGCTCGCCTGGCATATGGGCGATCAGCCGCGCGCGGTGCTGCATCTGCGGGCGTTCCTCACGCGCAACGCGAACGTCGACGAGGCGAAGGCGGCGACGCTGCGGGAGGAGCTGCGGCGGGCGAGGGTGACGCTGGCGCTGGCTGGTGGGCTTGATTAGGCGGCTGGTTTGATGGCGGCGCTGCGAGGAGTGATGGGCTCTTTTTTCTTCCCCGCGTCGGGGAGCCGCAGCCCCCTCCCCAGCCCTCCCCCGCGTCGGGGAGCCGCAGCCCCCTCCCCAGCCCTCCCCCGGGCCCCGGGGAGCCGCACCCCCTCCCCAGCCCTCCCCCGGGCCCCGGGTGAGGGAGTT
>CAIUAC010001041.1 GCA_903896985.1 uncultured Sandaracinus sp. | reverse complement strand
TCGTTGACCTGATGGTCCCCGCGCACGACGACCATCACGACCCGCGTGCCCGCGATGTAGACGAGCGACTTCAGCATCTGCGCGGACGTAACCGCGGTGTGCCCCGCCTTATTCAGGAACGCGACGACGTCGTCGATGCCGCCCGCGCCCGGCGTGTGCAGCTTCTCGGGCAGGCCCGCCGACGCGCCCGCGCGCTCGTCCTGCACGAGCTTGCCCTCGGCGACCTCGACGTTCGCGGCGTAGTCGCACTTCGTGCAGGCGACGATGTGGTCCTCGCCCGACTGCGCGAGCACCTGGAACTCCGCGCTCGTCTTGCCGCCGATGGCGCCCGAGTCGGCCTCGACGACGCGATACTGCAGCCCGAGGCGCTTGAAGATGCGGTGGTAGGTGTCCCGCATCTCGCCGTAGCTCTTCATCGCGCCCGCCTCGTCGAGGTCGAAGCTGTAGGCGTCCTTCATGACGAACTCGCGACAGCGCAGCAGGCCCGCGCGGGGGCGCGGCTCGTCGCGGAACTTCATCTGGATCTGATAGAGGTTGATGGGCAGCTGGCGGTAGCTCTTGACGTCGCGCCGCACCATGTCGGTGATGATCTCCTCGTGCGTCGGCCCGAGGTGGTACTCGCCGCCCTTCCTGTCCTTGAGGCGCATCAGCACGTCGCCGTAGACGTCCCAGCGGCCCGTCTCCTTGAAGTACTCGGACGGCAGGAGCGCCGGCATCAGCACCTCTTGGGCGCCCGACGCGTCCATCTCCTCGCGGACGGTGCGCTCGATGTTCTTGAGCACGCGGTGGCCGAGCGGCAGGAATTCGTAGATTCCCGCGCCTACTTGGCGGACGTAGCCGGCGCGCAGGAGCAGCGCGTGCGAGGCCGTCGTGGCGTCTTTGGGGGCATCTTTGAGCGTGGGGATGAAGGCGCGGGAGTAACGCATCGGAGGCCGTATCTACATTGGCGGGCTCCGACCGACAAGGGCGCGACCCCGCGTCGCAAAGTGGGCTCATCGACACAGAGCGTGACGGCTCCCGCGCGCTCCGGCATGATCCGCCGAATGTCCGACGCCGCGCCATCGCGCACCTACTTGCAGCCGGGCGACCTCGTAGACGGTGTCTACGAGATCGTCGGCGTGCTCGGGCGGGGCGCGATGGGCGTGGTCTACCTCGCGCGCGACAAGCACCTCGCGCGCGACGTCGCGATCAAATTCATCCGCCCCGATGTGCCGACGAGCGACGAGGTCAAGTCGCTCTTCCTCGACGAGGCGCGGGCGATGGCGCGCGTGCGACACGAGAACGTGATCGCGATCTACGCCTACGGCGAGCGCGTCCGCGTGCCGTACTTCGTGATGGAGATGGTGCCCGGGCCGACGCTCGAGGCGTGGGTCCTCGGGCGAGGCGCGCTGCTCTCCGAGGACGAGGCGATCGGCATCTGCGAGCGGCTCTGCCGTGGGGTCTCGGCCATCCACGCGGCCGGCGCCGTGCACCGCGACCTCAAGCCGTCGAACATCCTCGTCGGCCCGGCGCTGCGCATCGCCATCGGGGACCTCGGCATCGCGCGCATCTTCGAAGGGGAGCAGCCCCTCGCGATGGAGCCTGGCGGCACGCCCCGCTACATGGCGCCCGAGATGTGGCAGGGGGACCACCTGACGGCCTCGCAGGCGCAGCGCGCCGACGTGTACTCGCTCGGCATGATGGCGTACGAGCTGCTCGCGGGGGGCACGCCCTTCGACTCTTCGGTCGCGCGCGAGCGCGAGCACGCGCTGCGCGAGGGGCGCTTGCCTGCGCCGAGCGAGGTGCGCCCCGACCTCCGCCGCGACTTCGACGCGGTCATCCTCGCGGCGATCTCGAGGGACCCGGAGCGACGCCCCGCGACGGCGGAGGCGTTCCGTCGGGCGCTCGTCGACGTGCGGGACGCCCGGCACTCCAGCCGCACCGTCGCGCGCATCCTCGTGGCTGACGACGACGACGCGATCCGCGCGCTCATCTCGAGGGCGCTCAGCGCCGCGTTCCCCGGCGTGCAGATCGTCCCCTGCGCGGACGGCTCCGAGGCGTTGCAGGTCGCGGAGACTCAGCAGCTCTCGCTCGCCGTCCTCGACCTGCAGATGCCGGGGCTCACCGGGCTCGAGCTGACGATGGCGATACGCGCGAATGATCAGCCGCAGCGCGTGCCGATCATCGTCTGCACCGCCGTCGGTGGGGCCGCCGACTGGAGGGTGCTCTCCGCCGTCGGCGCCGACGCGTTCCTCGTCAAGCCCTTCGCGCTGAAGGAGCTCGTCGCGACCGCGCGGCGCGTGCTCGGGCTCGAGTAGGGGCGGCGCCTCCGCCCGCCTTCAGAGCCCGAGGTTCTTGCGAATGCGCGGCAGCGGCGGGCTGAGGTCGGGGACGAACGCGGTGCCGCGGATCGTGTCGCACGCCTCGATGTAGCGGCGCGAGGCCTCGATGCGGATCTCATCCGTCAGCGGCGGCTGCTCGCTGTCGCCCGTGTAGCCCTGCGCGGCGAGCCAGCGGCGCACGTACTCCTTGTCGAAGGACTCGGGGTCGGCGTGCTGCGCGAGGCGCTGCGCGTAGGTGGACGCGTACCAGAAGCGCGAGGAGTCGG
>CAIUAC010001040.1 GCA_903896985.1 uncultured Sandaracinus sp. | reverse complement strand
GCCGACCGACACGCGCACCGCGGAGGCGGCCCGGACCAAGCCGGTCGAGCACCTCGCCCCGGCGTCGCTCGCGCGCGCGGCCGTGCCGACGGTCTTGCCGCCCGAGGCGGTGATCGCTGCGCCTGGCGAGGCAGCGCCCGAGGGCGCGCCCGCCGCGGTGCCGCCCGGCGCTCCTCGCCCGTTCGGCCTGTCCGTGCTGCCGCTCTCGGCCACCGCGTTGCGGCGCGTGCAGCTCTCGGTCCCCATGGCGCAGGTGCTCCAGCCCGGCGTGCGGACGCCGCGCCCGCCGCTCGCGACGCAGCGCCTCGAGGCGATGGAGAACATGGTCGCCGAGCAGGAGGCGCAGATCCGTCAGCTCGAGGGGACGGCCGCCGAGGCCGAGCGCGCCGGTGACACGGAGGGCGCGCGCCTCCGCCGCGAGCGGCTCGTGATCCTCCAGCGGCTCCACGGCACGCTCCGCACTCAGCTCGAGAGCATGCGCGCCGAGCGCGCCGCAGCGCCGGCTCCCTGAGCTCGGGCCGTCAGGTCGGCGGCGCCCGCTCAGGGCCGCAGCGCCGACGCGCGCACGTGCGCCCAATCGGCCAAGTACGCGTCGAACACGCCGTCGTCCTCGACGCGCAGCTGCGTCTCGTCGTTGCTCGTCAGCGACGGGCCGGTCCAGTTGTGCGAGCCCGTGAACACGAGTCTTCGGTGCCCCGTCGAGCCCGCGTAGACCGCGTCGATCAGCAGGTACTTCGAGTGCAGGGACCAGCCGCTGCGGTTCGGGTAGCGCACGAGATCGACGCCGCCGGCGGTCAGCGTCGAGGCGACCGTCGCGCCGAGCGGGATGCTGTCGTCTCCGGCGACGACCCGCACATCGCAGCCCTCTCGAGCGCGCGCCGCGAGCGCCGTCGCGACGTCGCTGCGCGCGTCGGTGAAGAACGCCATCGCGACGCGGATGCGCGCGGTGCCGTCGCAGGTGATGTTGTTGAGGATCGACACCGAGGTGTCGCCGCCCGTCGCGCGCGGATAGAAATAGACGCGCGTGCCGAGGGCGCCGTCGTCGATGCGGTAATAGTCCGGGTTCTCGAGGTCGGCCCAGAGGTCGTTCCAGGTGCGCTCGTACGCGGCGAAGAGCAGCGCATCGCCGCGGATGATCACGGCGTTGTTGTGCATCGTGAGCTGCGTCGTCGTCAGGTTATGCGACGCCTGCGCGACGACGTTCGTCGAGCCGTCGTCGAGCGCAGAGAAGAGGAAAGTCTTGTGGTGCATGATGCCGGAGCCGACGCAGGCGGTGCCCGGCGCGTCGCAGAGGTGCACGTTCGCCGCGCCGAGTCCGGTGCGCAGCGTGCCGACCTCCGAGCCAACTCCGTCGGCGCCGCCGTCGAGCAGGATGCGCACGTCGACGCCGCGCCCCGCCGCGCGCACGAGCGCATCAGCCGGCCCGGTGCGCGTGAACGAGTACATCGCGACGCGGATGCGCGAGCCGGGGACCGCCGAGTCGATCAGCTGAATCAGGCGCGTCTCGACCGTCGTGTCGCGCGCGTTCGTGTCGGGGCGCCGCGAGAACACGGTCTCGAAGGTGGGCGGCGCCGGCGGGCCTGCGTCGACGCCGATGGGCCCGCCATCGACGGGTCCCGCGTCGACGCCGATGGGCCCGCCGTCGAGGCTGATGGGCCCTGCGTCCTCGCCCGTGCTCGCGCCGCCGTCCTCCGCTGGAACGTCGCCGTCGCTTCGCGGCCCGGCGTCGACCGCGACGTCCCCGTCGGGCGCGCTCGCGTCGACTCCGCCTCCGGCGTCGAGGTCGCGCGGAGTCCCTGAGATCGCTCCCGCGCAGCCCACCAAGACCGTGAGGACGGCGATCCACGAGAGCAGCGCGCGCGAAGGTTTCATGGGCTCCTGCGCCGAGAGTACAACGTCGCGCAGCGGGCCGGCGACGCGTCCCCCGCGGTCGTTCGGCGACGCTCCGCTGCGAAGTCAGTCGGCGACGAAATTGAGCGACGCGGAATTGATGCAGAAGCGCTGCCCCGTCGGCGCCGGGCCGTCGTCGAAGACGTGCCCGAGGTGTCCGCCGCAGCGCGCGCAGGTTAGCGCGTCGCGCACCATGCCCGCACTTTCATCGATATTC
>CAIUAC010001039.1 GCA_903896985.1 uncultured Sandaracinus sp. | reverse complement strand
GCTCGAGCGGCGGCCGCGCCGTACACGGCCCCCGACCTCCCCGCGCTCGAAGGCGCAGCGCGCGCGACGAGCGCCGCGCGGGACAGCGCGGTCGGGCACGCGGCCGCCCGCAACAGCGCGCTCGAACAGCTCCACGCCGCTGAAGCGCTGCTCTCTCGGTACGAGCTCGAGCACGCCGAGCTCGAGGCGCGCTACGGCGTCGTCGGCAAGCTCTCGGAGGTCGCCGAGGGCGGGAACGCGCACAAGCTCAGCTTTCAGCGCTACGTGCTCGCGACCCTCCTCGACGACGTGCTCCTCACCTCGACGCAGCGCCTCCGCGAGATGAGCCGCGGCCGCTATGAGCTCCAGCGGCGCGCCGGCACCGAAGGACACGAGCGCAAAGGCGGGCTCGCGCTCGACGTGATGGACCACCACACCGGGGTCGCGCGCCCCGTCAACACGCTCTCCGGCGGCGAGAGCTTCCTCGCCTCGCTGTGCCTCGCGCTCGGGCTCGCCGACGTGCTGCAGAGCTACGCGGGCGGCGTGCGCCTCGACACGATCTTCGTCGACGAGGGCTTCGGCACGCTCGATCAAGAGGTGCTCGACCAGGCGATCGACACGCTGATCGGGCTGCAGGCGGGCGGGCGCCTCGTCGGCGTCATCTCGCATGTGGAGGAGTTCCGCGCGCGCGTCGACGCGCGGCTCGAGATCCTGTGCGGCGAGCGCGGCTCGACGGCGCGCTTCGTCGTCGGCTGAGCGCCACGCGCGCGGGAGGAGCGCGCGAGCCACTCGACGCGGGCGCACACATTCTTCCGCAGGAGCGCGACGCGGCGCTAAGCTCTCGACTCCAAAGGAGGCTCGCGATGGCCAAGGGACAAGAGAAGGTCAAGAAGGACAACAAGCCCAAACTCAGCACCAAGGAGAAGCAGCAGAAGAAGAAGGAGAAGAAGGCCTCCAAGTGAGCGAGCGGGCGATGACCACCTAGCCCCCGGTAGCGCCGCCGCTCGGCGCCTCACGGTCACGCGCCGCGCCACGATGGTGTGCGGCGCGGAGCCGAGGCGCAGAGCGCGCGGCGGGTGGGGCTGGCGGCGGAGTCAGCGCGGACGCTTGGCAGGCCGCGCCTCAGTCGGCGCAACAGTCCGCGCAGCAGGGCGCCCAGCAGGGCGCGCATCAGGGCGCGCATCGGTCCGCGCATCAGTCCGCGCAGCAGGGCGCGGTTTGGCACCCGCGGGGCGATTGGTGCCACAGACCTTGCGCTTGTCGTGGATCGACAGCGAGCCCTTCCCCGTCGCGGGCGGCAGCAAGCAGTGCGGCGCGGTGCCGATCAAGTCGCGGCGCCCCGCGCTGATCAGCGCCTCGCGCGCGAGGTCGTGGTGCGCGGGGTCCCAATAGAGCAGCAGCGCCTTCTGCCTACGCTTGTCGCGCATCTCGCGCGCCGTGTAGACGGGCTCCGCGGTGAACGGGTCGAACCCCGTGTAATACATGCTCGTCGCCATCGACATCGGCGTCGGGATGAAGTCCTGCACTTGGCGCGGGCGAACTCCCTGCTTCTTCAGGTAGAGCGCGAGCTCGATCATCGACTCGAGCGTCGAGCCCGGGTGTCCGCTGATGTAATAGGGGATCAGCTGCTGGTCTTTGCCCGCCTGCGCGCTCGCGCGGTTGAACATCCCCGCGAAGCGATCGTAGCTCTCGACGCCGGGCTTCTTCATCTTGGCGAGGACGTCCTCGTCGATGTGCTCCGGCGCGACGGATAGCTGCCCTCCCGTGTGATGGCGGGCGAGCTGCTCGACGAACTCGGGGCTCCGCTCGGCCAGGTCGTAGCGCACGCCGCTCGCGATGAAGACCTTCTTGATCCCCTTCTCGACGCGTACCTTCTGCAGGAGATCGACGAGCGGCTTGTGGTCCGTGACGAGGTTCTCGCAGACGCCCGGATGCACACAGGAGAGTCGCCGACAGGCCTTCTCGATGCGCTCGTCCTTGCAGTGCATCTGATACATGTTCG
>CAIUAC010001038.1 GCA_903896985.1 uncultured Sandaracinus sp. | reverse complement strand
TCAGGCGGCAGAAGCAGTCGCTGATCGATGTCGTACGGCAGGTAGCCCTTCGCCATGCGCCATCAAATACGGCCCGCGATCCAGATGTCGATCCCCGGCGCGACTATTTGCCCGACACGCACCTAGGACCTTCGCGCAGTCCGCGGCGAACGCTCCGGCGCGCCCGAGCCGAGCGCGGTGGGCGCCGACGGGCGCCAACGCAGGGTCGGCGGGGTCGTTCGGCCGCCGGGCGGAGCGCTCGAGCGAGGGCAGAAGCCTCCGACGCTCTGCGAGAACACTACGGGCGTCCGACCGACACGAGCCGACCAGACGCCCAGGTAGGTTCAGACGGCGGGCGCCGGTTCAGGCTCTTGCGGCGGCTCAGCGGTCACGAGGGGCTCGGTCGCGGGCGGCGGCAACTCGGACCCGGGGACGCGAAGCTCACCCGTCAGGATGCCGATCGTAACCTTGGCCATGAGGGTGAACAGCAGCATCCCGAGCGCCAGCACTCCCACGTTCACGGCGACCTCCGCCATCGACGGGAAGTACTCGACGATCTCACCGAGCGGCGTGGGCGTGAAGCCCGGGAAGATGAGGCCCATTCCCTTCTCGATCCAGATCCCGAAGATCGTGAGCCCGCACGCGAGGAAGTGAACCCAGGAGAGGAGCTTCATCCTGCTGCTGAGCAAGATGATCATCGCGACCGTGTTCATCGCGACTGCGGACCAGATGATGACGGTGAGGCCATGGTACCCATGGAGCCCGAAGTAGAGGTACTGAGCCGACGCCGAGGTCAGTTTCCCCGTGTAGAACTCGTAGAAGACCTCGCAGCCGATCAGGAAGAAGTTGATCGGCAGCGTCACCTGCATGACCGTCCTCAGGTACTCGAAGACGGAGTCCTTGACCGCGAGCGGGGTCAGCCGGCGCACGGCGTAGAAGATCAGCGTCAGCATCGCCGGACCAGAGGCACCCGTCGTGATCAGGAAGCGCGGGGCGAGGATGGCCGTGTTCCAGAAGTGGCGGCTCCCGAGGCCACCCAGCAGGAACGCGGTCACGACGTGGAGGCTCACGGCCCAGCCCATCGCGATGAAGATGAAGGGGAGATACGCCCACGGACTCGGCTCGACGCCGTTGTAGCGTCGCCACAGCAGGTAGCCGGGGATGTGCAGGTTCAAGACGAGATAGCCGTTGAACACGACGACGTCCCAGGCGAGCAAGGACCCGGGCAGGTTGAGCTTCCCGAGCAGCGGCATGATGTGCCAGAGGCGCTCTGGACGACCCATGTCGGTGACGATGAAGAGCAAGCAGAGGACGACGGCGACGAACGCGAGGACCTGCGCGATGAGGACGACCTCCTTGATGTCCTTCCTCATGAAGACGTAGGCGGGCGTGATGATCAGCGCCGCTGACGCCGCGACGCCGACGAAGTAGACGAAGTTCGCGATCCCGATTCCCCAGCTCACCTGGTCACTCATGTTGGTGACGGCGAGGCCCTCGATGACGTGATCGTAGTAGTGGTAGGCGCCGTACGCCGCCACGAGCGCGAGTGACCCGACCCACGCGTAGAACAGTTTTCCCCCACGCGCCGCGAAGAGGACCATCCGAAGCCAGAATTTCAGGTAGCGGATGATGATCATGAGTAGCCTCCATGCCGCGCGCGCCCTGTGGCGCCGCGCAAGGTCAGTCGGGTCGGAACGGGTGGCAGGACTGGCAGCGCGGCGCGTCTGCGAAATGGGTACGCCGGTCCGTGTGACACGCGACGCAGTTCGCGCGGACGGGCGGCGTGGTGCCGTGGCTGGTGTGGCAGGTCAGGCAGTTCCGATGCTCGGGGCGCTGGTGCATTCCGACCGTCGGGATTTGCGAGTGACACGTGATGCAGGTCGGCGGCATGCGCCCCGGCCGGTTGTGGCAGTTCGCGCAGAGCTGGTGCTCGGGCCGACCCGTCGCGGCCATGCGCGCTTCGTTCGTGTGGCAGGTCCCGCAGCGGCCCCACCAGCGCGCCGGGCTCGGGCCCGCCGGCGGCGGCGTGTGCGGCGCGTGGCAGCCGATGCACGTGGGGTGCACGCCCATGTGCGTCTGGTTCTGCTTGTTCGCGTGGCACGTCGCGCACGGCTTCGGATGGCGCTCGTCGTGCGCCGTGTGGCACTCCGGGCAGCGGTTCGGCGCGTGCGGCGCGTTGGCCGGCCAGGCGGTGGCGACGCGGCCCTTGTCGGCGTGGCACGTCGCACATTGCGTACGTGCGGTCTCGGCGGCGAGGTGCGGCTTGTGGCAGCCAGCGCAGTTCGCCGCGTGCTGCGGCACCTGGGGATGAATCCGCGCGGCGTGGCAGGTCGCGCAATTGGAGGCCGGTCCGCGCCCGGGTGAGTGCGGCGTGTGGCAGTTGAGGCACGGCCCGGGGTGCGCGGCGCCGGGCGCGCCGGGTGCCTGGTGGCAGGTCTGGCAGCGGCCCTGGGCGTTGACGCGACTGAACTGATGGTTCGAGTGGCAGCGCGCGCAGCTCTGGTGCTTGTTGCCGAGGCTGAACGACGCCCACTCGGTCGTGTGGCAGTTCTGGCAGCGAGTCGCAGCGCCGACGATCGGGTTGGCGTGCGGAGTGTGGCAGTTGGTGCACGTGCGGTGACGCACCTGCCCGTCGCGGAGGGCTGCCGCCTGCGGTTGATGGCATCGCGCGCCGCAGATGACCGCGGCGTTGGGCTTGCCCTCGTGAGCCTGGTGGCAAGAGAGGCAGTCCCGGTGCCGCACGGGCGCCGCGCGCACGCCGGCGGCGTTCGCGGTGTGGCACTCGGCGCAGACGTCCCGATTCGGCGGCGGCGAGTGAGGCTCGTGGCAGCCCACGCAGCTGTGCGTGTTGGGCGGGAAACGGTCGATCTTCTCGGCCTTGTCCGTGTGGCAGCGACGACAGACGTTGCGGTCGGGCGTCCACGCGTGCGGCTCATGGCAGTTCGCGCAGCGACCACCATGCGTCACGCGGAGGACCGGGGGAGGTTGTCCGACCCGCGCCGCGAGGATCGGCGCGATCGTCGTCAGCTCGCGCATCTCGGGCGGCACGCCGGGGTCATGCAGCGCGCCGCGGATGCGCGGCGCCTGATGACACACCGCGCAAGCCGTCGCGAGCTCGGTGCGCAGCCCGTGGGGCCGATGGCACTTCGTGCACTGCTGATGATTGGGAGGCGCGTGGGCGATGGAGCGGGCGAGCTCCCCACGATGACAGTTCGTGCAGACGATCGCGCGCGCGGCCTCTTGCGCCCCCGCGGGCTGATGAGGGTTGTGGCACAGGCGGCAGTCCGCCGAGCCGTGCACGTTGGCGCCCGTGATGTCGGCGCCCCAGGTGCCCGGAAGGCGAGCCTGCTCAGGCCCATGAGGGGCACCGAACACGTGGCAGCGCTGACACTCGACAGAGCCGACGCCCTCCCGGCGAGTGATCGTGTTCCGGTGGCAGGACTCGCAGCGCTCACCCGGCGTGGGCTTGCCGTGAAGCCCCATCGAGTGGCAGCGCACGCACTTCGCGATGACCGGGCTGAGCGCGTGCTCCGAGTGCCCCTCAGTGCGCGCGAGCAGCGCCCAAGAGCGCTCGTTCTTCTGGTGGCAGGTCGTGCAGGAGGTCTCGTCGAGGCTGCCGTGCGGAGGCATCCCACGCCCGCCCGACAGGGCCGACCAGACCAGTCGAACCATCTGCCCCTCGGGCAGCGGGTGGCACGACTGACAGGTCGTGCCCGAGTGACCGCCGACGTGTGACGCGGCCTCGGTATGACAGCTCGCGCAGTAGGCGGCGCTGTGGATCCGTTGCTGGACGCGCGGGGTCACGAAGACCGTCGTCGCGGCCAAGAGCGCGAGCACCGCGATGATCAGGAGCGGCCAGCGGGGGCTAGAGTTCACTTTTGCCTCCGCGCTGCCGCCGGAACGCGAGGAAGAGAAACACGAGGCCGACGACGAGGAGCGCTGTCGGGGGACCCCAGTTCGCGACGACGGCGACGACCGCCGACGGCGGACTCGCGGGACGTGTGACGCGCTCGGCGCGTGTCTTGAGCAGCGCCGCCGCGCGACCGATCTCGTCCTTGTCGAGGGAGTGGATCGCGATTCGGAGGGCGTGCCGCGCCTCGTCGATGGGGCGCAGCTTGGTCTCGAGCGCGCCGATCGGCTCACCCGCCAGAGACGCGCGCGCGTTGTCGGCTGCGCGCTCCGCGGCGCCGACCTCCACACCGAGTTGGCGAATCGTGGCGAACATCCGCTGCCCTTCGGAGTGGCATCGCCGACACGCGGCGTCGCGCTCGACCCCGATCAGACTCGCGTCCGACGGTGAGACTTCGTGGCTCCCGTGGCAGTCGACGCACGGCAGGAACCCCATGCGCTGGAACGCCTGCTTGTGCGGCCCGTCCGAGAAGGACTGCCACATATCCCCGTGGCACCGCATGCAGCCGGCGACCGCTGCGTCACGGGACGCGACGGCGTGGTCCGCGTGGCAGTCGTTGCACGTCGGCGGGTGGCGCTCGGCGCGGGCCAACGCGCTGCTGCCGGTGCGCTCGATCCACCGCGTGTAGGCACGCCCGTGGACGCTGTGGCGCCACTGCCGCTCCTCGTCATGGGGCATCCCGAGCGAGGTCATCAGCGGCCGGTCCGAGTGGCAGTGCCCGCAGGTCTCGGCGACGTTTCGAGGACTCACGCGGGACTCGGGGTCGCTCACCGCGCGCACGTCGTGGGCGCCGTGGCAGGTGGCGCACGTGGCGGCGCGCGTGTTGCCGGCGGCAAACGCGCGCCCGTGCACGCTGGTGGCGTACAGCTGAAGCTGGTTGGTCGGGAGCCCTGGGTCCTCGACGTTCATTCGGCGAGCGTCTGCGTGACAGTTGCCGCAGACGGTCGGCTGCGAGCCCGCGGCAAAGCGCGCCTGAAAGCCCGCCGTCACGTCGTGCGCGCGGGCCGACGGCTCGTCGGGGCGGCCACCGTGGCAGTTGCTGCACGTCACGTTGTGACGCCCGTGCACGCTCTCGGGAAGCTGCTCGGCGGGGGCGCGGAGCCGAGCGACCCGCTGGGTGCGGTGGCACTCGAGACACGTCTCGTCCGCGTGCGCGACGCTCACGCCCGACAGCAGAAGCCCGACGCCGAGCGCGGCGAGCCACAGCCCACTGGCGCCTCGGGTGGGCATCACGGTCGCCTCGCCGGTCCGCAGGGACTCGTTGCGAGCGGCGCGCCGCTGAGCCCGCCTCGCTTGGCAACGAGAACTTCGGCCCGCCGAACATACGCGGCGACCACGTCGCTCGGCGCGTTCGGACCGTCGTTCACACGCTGCGCAAGCAGGACAGACACGTACATTCCTTCCTCTGCGACACCGTCACCATTACGCCGCGCGGCACGCTGCCCTCTCTCGTACCGGCCGCCCTGGCAACGCCCGCTGCGTCACGGAGTCCCCGGCTCGGCGCCGCCTCACGGGGCCGGCTGCGGAGCGCGCGCTCGCTCGAGAGGACGACTGGAGCGTCCCGCCTCGACCGTGCTCGCGCGTCTTCACATCGTCTCGACGGGCCTACTCTGCCCGCTTCGTTGGAGTCTGAGATTCCGCTCGTCCTGCTCCCCAAACCGAATCGTCCACATCGAGCTCCGAGCGGCACGCGGTGCCAGTGAAGCTCCCGGTCACGCAGCTCTCATGCCCATCATCGAAGCAGATCCAGAGGCGACCTGCGTAGCCGCCGAAATTCTTGGTGAGGGTCACGACGGCGGCGCCGCCGCTGTGAGCGACCCAGCGCCCCTCTTCGTAGACCTCGTAGTGCACACTCATCGGGCTGTGCTGCCCGGCCTCGAGGCGCTGCGGGGTGCCATCGGTCGGGACTGTGCCCTTCCAGCGGACCCAGACCCGCGCTGCCTTGTTGGCGCTCGGCAGGCCGCAATGCGCGAGGCGGTCGGCGGAGACGAGGATGTCGACGCGCTCGCGACCGGCCATCGTCTCGACTCGGACCTTCACGTCGGCCGCGCGAAACGCCGTCTCGCCGAGCTTCCCGGTGATGGCGCCGTCTGCGATGTCCTCGAGACGCTTGCCAGCCGCGCGGGCAGCCAACGGGAGGTTCTCCGAACGAGGCTCGACCTCGCAGCCAGCGAGGAGGAGGAAGCCCGCCGACAGGGCTACCGCGAAGGTTCCGAGCACACGTGAATGCATGTTGCGCGTTTGGGTCAAGGAGCGCTCGCTCAGTCGAAGTAGTAGTAGAAGCGCGGGATGGTCCCGAGCTCTTCTTTGAACACGAAGATGCGCTTGCTCTGGATGATCTGACGAACCTCGCTGTTCGGATCGAGCAGATTCCCGAACTTGCGTGAGCCCGTCGGACAGACCTCGAGACACGCTGGATATCGGCCCACGCGCGTGCGGTGAAGGCAGAACGTGCACTTCTCGATGACACCCATCGGACGCAGCCGATTGCTCAGCAGCCCCTGAACCGGGTTGATCTCGGACGGGCGGATCGTCGGGGCGCCGAAGTTGAAGCGACGCGCCCAGTACGGACACGCTGCCTCGCAGTAGCGACAGCCGATGCACCAGTCGTAGTCGACGACGACGATGCCGTCCTTTTCCTTCCAGGTCGCCTCGACGGGGCAGGCGCGCACGCAGGGCGGGTGATCGCACTGGTGACACTGCACCGGCATGTAGTACTTGTCGGGCGATGGGACGGCGCCTTCGTAGTCGCTCTCCGACTCCTCGACCGACATCGTGCCCTTCTCGATGGCGAGGACGCGGATGTAGTGGATCTCGGGGTCGCGCGAGGTGTTGTTCTCACGCGCACAGGCATATTCACAGCGCCGGCAGCCGATGCAGTACGAGAGATTGAGGGCGTACGCGTAGCCGACGCCCGGCAGCGGGCGCGGGTCGCCGACCTTGATCTCGACGCCGTAGCGGTCGGCGGCCTCCGCCTCGACGCGGGCGATCAGCTTCTGCTTGTCGGCGGCGTTCAGCTCTTTGTAGTGCTTCTGGGTGTACTTCTCCCAGAGGCGAGTGTCGCAGCCGGTGGACGCAATCGCTGCAGCACCAGCCGCGCCAGCCATCGTCGTGAGGAAGTTGCGGCGAGTCGCCTGCGCCTTCTCTGCGCCCGCGACGAGCCAGGTGGCGAGGTCCTCGTCGTCGACGAGCTCTTGAGCCGAGGGCTCGCTGGAGGTGTTCGGATCGTCGCTCATTGCACTCCTGTGCGGGGATGCGGCGCCGGAAGGGCCTGGAACCTCGGCCGGCGCGGCGCGTGCGGGTCATGGCAGGCGGTGCAGCTGCGGCGGGTCTTCTCGCCGTTCCAGAAGCCGGTCTGCAGCCCGTGGATGCCCAACGCCCAGTCACGTCGCTTGTCGCCGTGGCACTCACCGCAAAGGCGGTAGGCCTCGTCGAACGTCGCCGTGCGACCGTCGAGCAGGTGAAGCGTGTTCAGGTTGTCGAAATTGTGACAGAAATTGCACCAGAAGGTCGTATCGCCATGCTCGATGTGCTTGGCGGAGTGGAACTCCCGGAGGGGCCGCGGCGTCGGGTTCGCGACGCGGTCGGCGTGGCACTGCTCGACGCAGGGGTACGTGGCGAGCTGCGTCGTGCGCGGCGGAATGACGATGTCGGCGTCGGGGACCGACGGCTCACCGGCGTGCTCCCCGCCCTGCGCATGAGCGGGCTCTCCCCCGCCGCCGCACGAAGCCACGACCGGCAAGGCGAACAATAGGACGATTGCAGCCCACAACCCCATTGTGGGGCGAGCACTCATCGAGGCACGGCTGCGACCTGACTCCCTCATCGGCACGGTCTCCTGCGAGTAGTGGAGGTATTCGCCTCAGCTACGTCACCAGCGCCGACAGCTGTCCAGCTGCTGCTGCTCGGTCGACGAGCACCTATCCCCCGGCTCGGCCCTGTCAAGACGGACAGGCCAAGTGCGTGTGAATACGCACAGGAATTCGGCCCCCGCGAGCGACCGCGTGGGAGGGAGAGTGATGCACTGCAAGCGCTCGTTATCACGTTGTTTTTCACGAGTATAGGGCGACGAATTCGTGGCAACCACGGCGCGCGTGAACCGCGGCGCCGTCGCAGAGGGCGCCCGCCGTGAACTGCCCCTCGATGAGGTATCCCGCTCGCGCCCGGCAGCCTGGGCTGGACGAGCGCGGGAGCGGCAAAGCCGCGCGAGGAGAGAGAAACACGCGCGCAAAGTATCAGGACCGTCCCAGTCGCTGATAGCGCGTGCGCAACCGACCTCTACCGCCGAGGGCGGCGTCGGCGCGGCGCACCGACTCCACCCGCCGGCAAGGGCGACCTACGGCACGGTCAGCACGGGCAGGCTCGCGAGGTCGAACGTGAGGCCGGCGTTCGAACCGGCTCCGCCGTCGCCCGCGTTCTGGTCGCAGACGGTCCAGCTGACGCCGCTGTCGAGGCTGAAGCGGTAGGCGTACCGGTACGAGCCGGAGCCGGGCGCCGTGAAGGACGCCTGGTACTCGTCGTTCGCGCCGACCTGGACGTTGTAGGTGGCGTTGGTCCACGACCAGCCGGCCTCGTACTCGGGGTTCGCGGTGGGGGGGCCGAAGCCGAGCTGGGCGCGGACGGCCGACGAGGAGCCGGCCGCTTCGGTCGTGCCGAGCTCGTAGAGCTGCCCGAAGACGTTGCCGCTCGCAGCGCCGGCCGCGAGGCTCAGCGAGAGCGGGAACTGGACGTTGCAGTAGTCGGCCTCGGCGGCGACGCCCGACTCGTCGAGCGCGGCGCAGGCGCAGGCCGCGACGGGGCTGGCGCTGTAGAGGGGTGCCGGCGCGGCCACCGCGAAGTCGGCGCCGTTGTTGTTGACGTCGGCGCAGGCGGTCTGCGCGCGGAAGACCGCGAGCGTGGCGGACGGCACCGGCGTGCGAGCCGCGCCCTCGAAGCAGTTCGCGGTCGTCCCGTAGCCGACGAAGTCGAGGATCGACGCGCCCGTCGGGCACTGAGTGCTCAGGAGCGTCGTGTTGGCGACGAGCGCGACCTTGCCCGCAGCCCCGGCCATGTCGACGGCCGAGGTCTGGTCCGAGCCTGGGAGGACAGTTCCGACCGCGCCGCCGCTCGCCCCCTGCACGAGGTAGTAGCCGCCCGAGGGGATAGTCCCCACGAGGTTGGCCACGCGCAGCCACGTCGTCGTCCCAGTCGCGCTCGCGTACTGCAGGGACCAGCCCGCGAGGCTCGCGGGGGCGGCGCCGCGATTGTGGAGCACGACGTAGTCGTTGCGCACGAGCGCGCCTGCGTTCCCGCCAGCGCCGTACACCTGCGCGATCACCACGGACCCGGCGCAGAGGTCGGGGCTGCCCGTGATGAAGCCGAGGGGCGTCGTGAACTGAGCGGCGAGCGGGAGGCCCGTCGCGCCGGCGGCGGCGGTCGTCACGCGGATCTGATAGGTGCGGTTGACGAGCAACCCGGGGGCGGCGGTCAGCGTCGCGACGGTGTCCCCGCCAGACATGACCGGGGAAGCCGAGGCGAGCGCGATGCAGGTCGCGAAGTTGTCGAGCGAGACCTGGACGCTGCCGGTGCAGGCGCCTGCCACGGTCTGAGCCGTGAGGGTCGTGGGGCGCATCGCCGTCGTGAACGTCACCGCGAGGCTGGTGGTCGCGACCGCGGAGGTGGCGTCCGGCGGGGTGGTGGAGGCGACCGCCGGGTAGGCGACGCAGGCGCCGAGGCCGTCACACACGACGCCGAGGCCTTGGCTGCAGGGGGTCCCGAGGGTGAGCGGAAGGTTCGTCACCGCGCCGGTCGCGGGCGCACAGGAGTCCAGCGTGCACGCGTTGCTGTCATCGACGCTCACCGGAGTGTGCGCGACGCCGGTCGTCGCGTCGCAGGAGTCGG
>CAIUAC010001037.1 GCA_903896985.1 uncultured Sandaracinus sp. | reverse complement strand
GCGAGCGTCGCCCTTCATGTGGAGCGCTGCGCGGCGTGCGAGATGGCCGTCCAGATCGCGAGGATGAGCGCAGAGTCGGCCGTGCCCCTGCGCGTCGCCGCCGCGAGCGCCGCGCCGATGCTCGCGCCGCAAGCAGGCCGCCTCGTCGCGACCCGCGAGGCCCCCGCCGCGGAGGCCATCGTCTTCGAGGACGGGCGAGGCACGCTGGTCGCGATCTACACGGCAGAGCCGCTGCCGGTCCGCTACGTCGCGGAGGGCCTGACGACCGAGGATATGCGGCCGGGCTATTGGGCGGGCCGCTGCGCGCCCGGCGCCGCACGCCTCGAGGGTACGCTGCACGTCGGCGACGCCGCGGTGCTCTGGATGGTCGACCTCCGGACCTGAGCGCCCGGCCCTCGATTCGCGCCCTCGATTCGCGCCCTCGATTCGCGCCCTCGATTCGCGCCCAAGGGCCGCCGAAGACGCTATGCTCCCCGCGACTGCCCGCGCCCCCGCGCCGCAGCTTCGTCCGTGGAGGGCTGTGCCGCTTCGCTACGACATCGACTCCCTCGACCAGCGCGATCCCGAGCGCGTGGGTCGCTTCTTCGAGCTCCTCGAGCCGCTGCTCGAGCGCTGGTTTCGCCCGCGCGTGCACGGCCTCGAGCGAATCCCGCAGGGCCCCGCGCTCTACGTCGGTAACCACAACGGCGGGCTCTGCAGCGCGGACACCTTCGTGCTCGGCGCGAAGGTCCTGCGCGCGCACGGCATCAGCGCGATGCCGTACGGCCTCGGGCACGAGGTCGCGATCAGCATCCCCGGCATCAAGCAGCTCCTCGTGCCGCTCGGCGCCGTGCGCGCCAGCCACGAGAACGCCCATCGCCTCTTCGCGCGCGGCGACAAGGTGCTCGTGTATCCGGGCGGCGATCTCGACTCGATGCGCGCCTATTCGCAGCGCAATCGCATCGTGTTCGGCCCGCGTCGCGGCTACATCCGTCTCGCGCTCCGCGCCGGCGTCCCGATCGTGCCGATCGTCGCGGCGGGCGCGCACGAGACGTTCCTCGTGCTGCATGACGGGCGCTTCCTCGCCCGCGCGCTGCGCCTCGATCGCCTGTTTCGACTCGAGGTCTTCCCCGTCACGCTCAGCGTCCCCTGGGGGCTCGTCGTCGGCATCACACCGCCCTACTTCCCGATGCCGACGCGCATCTTCCTCGAGGTGATGGAGCCCGTCCGCTTCGAGCGCTCGGGCGAAGACGCCGCCAACGACCCAGCGTACGTCGAGGAGTGCCACCTGCGCGTGCACTCCGCGATGGAGACCACGCTCACGCGCCTGGCCGCCGACCGGAGCGGCGCCGAGCGCGAGAGCGCCGCAACTCGACGATAGGGGGGATTCAGCATGGGATTCGTCAAGACACCCGAAGAACTCGCGAAGTACTACGCAGTCCAGGCGCGCCTGTTTCCAGGCGCGAAGATGCTCGGCGCAGTATTTCAGACCAAACCCGAGACGGTCGCGCGCCTCTTGCCGCCTCCGCTCGAACCCGGCGATATGCCCAATGGGCTCGTGTTCGTCGCTGAATATCCCGACACGAACCTCGGGCCCGGATATCGGGAGTCGGCGCTCTTCCTGAACTGCAAATACCGAGGAGAGGCGGGCACGTACTGCCTCGCGATGCCCATCGACAGCGAGGAAGTCCGCTGCACCAACGGGCGCGACATCTTCGGCTTTCCGAAGAAGCTCGCGCAGATCTCGCTCGAGCGCACCGGCAGCTCCGTGCGCGCATCGGTCGAACGCCGCGGGGTGCGCTTCTTGGATCTCGAGGTCGACCTGATGGGCACGATGCCCGCGCTGCCTCCCTCGGGCCCCAACTTCCTGTTCAAGGCGCTCCCCCGCATCGATCTGACGCCGGGCTTCGACGGCCCTGTGCTGCTCTGCAAACAGAAGACCGACGTCGACCTCAAGAGCCTCGAAGTCGGCATGGCGAAGCTGCGCTTTCACGAGTCGCCCCACGACCCCTGGGCGGAGCTCGAGCTCGTCAACGTCGTGATGGGCTTCTATCTCGTCAGCGACAACACCATGCGCCCAGGCGAGGTCATCGCCGAGGTCGACGGGAGTGCGTATCTTCCCTACTACTTCAAAGCGCTCGATTTTCCGGTCGGTAAATAGGGGGGATTCGTCATGGTCGACTTCTCACTCAACGACACCCAGAAGGCCATCGTCGGGCTCGCGCGAACCTTCGGCCGGGACGTCCTCTACAAGGCTGAGATCGCCATCGATCAGATCGGTAACGCCGACGAAGCGGCGGCCTCCGAGCTCTTCTGGAGCGCGCTCGCTCAAGCGTTCGAGCTCGGCTTCGGCAGGATGGCCATCCCGGAGGCGTTCGGAGGCCTCGGGCTCGACCCGCAGACCACCGGAATGGTCTGGGAAGAGCTCGCGCGCTGGGGCCCCGGCTTCGCCGCGACGCTGATGCCGGGCGCGGTCGTACCGCAGCTCGTCGCGCTCCTCGCGGGCGGCAACAAGCACCTCGTCGACCGCTTCGTCCGACCGTACACCGAGGACACGAGCGGCAAGCTGATCAGCGCGTGGTGCAGCAGCGAGCCCGAGGTCGGCTCCGACGGCAGCAACTACGACGCTCGCGAGATCCATCACCACACGATGGCCGAGAAGAAGGGCGACTCCTATCTACTCAGCGGCGCGAAGTCCGACTTCGTCTCGAACGGTGGGATCGCGAATGCCTACATCATCTTCGCGTGTGTCGACCCGGAGCTGGGGATCAAGGGCTCTGGCACGTTCATCGTCCCGGCCGACAGCAAGGGGATCAAGAAGGGGCGCGCGCTCGACAAGACCGGACTGCGCGTGCTGAACCAGGCCCCAGTGTTCCTCGAGGAGGTCGAGGTCCCCGCGTCTCACCTGCTCTTCCCGCACGGCCCCGGCTATCCGATGCTCCACAACTCCATCATCACGGTGGGGAACCTCGCCGTCGGCTACCTCGCCGTCGGGCTGATGCGCGCGGCGTACGAGCACGCGCTCCACCACTCCAAGAGCCGCGTGCAGTGGGGGCGCCCGATCCTCGAGCACCAGCACGTGGCGAAGAAGTTGTTCGAGTGCCACCTCGCGATCGAGGCCGCGCGCGCGTATCTGTGGAAGGGAAGCTGGCTCAGCGCCCGCAATTTCCCAGGCGATCTCAAGACCAGCCTGGGCGCCAAGATCTTCGCCACCGAGATGGCCGTCAAGCACACCGCCGAGATGGTGCAGGTGCTCGGCGGCTACGGCATCTCGAGAGAGTATCCCGTCGAGAAATACGCCCGCGACGCGCTGCTGCTCCGTATCATGGACGGCACGAACGAGACCCTGATGAACAAGGCCGCCAAGCACCTCGAGTAGCCCGACATGACACCCGTTTCTCCCACGCACTCGCCCGGCCCCTCGACCCCGACCGACGACCGCCGAGACGACCCCGAGAT
>CAIUAC010001036.1 GCA_903896985.1 uncultured Sandaracinus sp. | reverse complement strand
GCGAGGTCTCGCAGGTCGAGCGGCGTGATGCCGGGAACGGCTGCGCCATCGACCTCCACGAGCGCGCCGGCGGGCGTGCTGTGGACGGAGACCGCGCCCGTCGCGGGGCCTGCGGGGGCGTTCGGCCCGGCCAGGGCTTGCGGCGCGACCGGGGGCGGCATCTCCGGGGGGTGCGGGGAAGCCGGTATTCGCGTGGCCGGCATCGCCGGGGCGAGGGGCGCGCGTGGCGTGGCCGTCGGGCGGCCTGCGACGCCAAACGCCCACGCCCCGCCGCCGACGAGCGCGAGCAAGGCGACTGCCGCGACGGCGAGGATGGCAGTGTTCGGCTTCCTCGGCGGAGGCGGACGCGATGCGCCCGGGACATCCATCGTGATCTCGAAGTCTCGCTGCGGAGCCGCGCCCGCGCTCTCGACGGCGCCGTCCGCCGGGCGAATCCGCACGCGAGAGAGGCCTGTCGAGATCGAGGCGTCGACCTGCGGCCCGCGCCGAATCTCCGTGTGATAGAGGCTGTCGAGGTACTCCGACACTCGCGTCGCGCCGACGACCTCGCGCGAATCCTGCAGATAGTGCTCGAGCGCGCTCTGCAGCTCTCCGGCGGTCTGATAGCGGTCTTCAGGCTTCTTCGCGAGCGCCTTCTGCACGATGGCGTCGAGCACGATCGGCAGGTCGGGGCGGACCTCCCGGGGCGAGGGCACGGGGCCATCGACGATGGCCTGCATCGTCTCGTACTCATTCGGGCGGTGATAGAGCTTCTTGCTCGTCAGGGCTTCGTAGAGGCAGACGCCGAGCGAGAAGATATCCGCTCGCGCGTCGATCTCCTGCCCCATGCAGTGCTGCGGGGACATGTACGCGAACTTGCCCTTCACCGTGCCGGCGACGGTCTTCGTCCCCTGCGAGGCTGCCTTCGCCACGCCGAAGTCGAGCAGCTTCACGCCGGCTTCGTAGCTGACCATGATGTTCGCCGGGCTGACGTCGCGGTGCACGATGCCGAGCGGCCGACCACGCTCGTCCCGCGCGCGGTGCGCGTAGTGCAGCGCCTCGGCGATGTGCGAGATGATCTTCACGGTGACGGCGACGGGAATGCCGCCTTCGCTCCGAGTGCGGCTGATCAGCTTGCCGAGCGGCACGCCGTTCACCCACTCCATGGCCATGAAGTAGCTGTTGTCCTGCCGACCGAACTCGTAGATGTGGCAGATGTTCGGGTGACTCAGCTGAATGGCGAGTCGCGCCTCGTCGAGGAACATCTGCACGAACAGGTCGTCGTCGGCGACGTGCGGCAGAATCCGCTTGATCACGACGTTGCGCTGCGAGCCGCTCGAGCTCATCTGTCGCGCGAGAAAGATCTCGGCCATTCCGCCGAACGCGAGGCGTCCGAAGACCTCGTAGTCGCCGAAGACTCCCACGACGGGTAGCTCCGCGGGCGGCACGGAACTCAGGGTCTTCGGCGGAGGTAAGGAGTCGGGCGCGGGGTCCAAGGGCACGGAGGCGGCGGCCTCCGCGAGCGCCTGAAAGTCGCTCGGCAGGCGCCCCGGCTTCGGCGCGGAGCGCTCGTCGTCGTCGAACACGATGGCGGGGTGAACCGAGTCGCGCTTGACCGTCTCGGTCCGCTCGCGAGGCCTTCCGGCGCGGGGCGCCATCGTGGCGGGTTGGTCGCTCGCCGGGTGGCGCGCCTCGGGCGGCGCGTCCGCACGGTCGGGGGTCTTCGCCGGTGTCGCCGGCTCGGACGCCGGTGTCTGCGCGGGAGCGGCCACGACCGCCGAGACTGGCGTCGGCGCTGGCGCGGGAGCGACTACCGCGGGGGACGTCACGGGGCGTGCAGGGAGTGCGCCGGGCCGCGGCACGGACCAAGCGGGAGCGCGCTTCGGGGCCGGCAGCGGCGTGCGCGGCGCTGTTGCCCTCGGGGGCGCTGCGTCCGCGGTGACGTTGCCCGAGGCGAGCGCGTCCGGCGCCGGGCTCTGCGTGACCGCCGCACCGGGGGCGCCGGTGGGGGCTGCGGATGGCGGGCTAGACGACAGCTTTGCGCGCACAAAAACGAGGATACCGGAGTCACGCGCCGTTGTCTCTGAAAGCGCGCTTTCGCGCGATCTGTACGGCCGATTGCTTTCGCGCAGGGGTTCCCGGCGTTGACCTGCTATCCGCGTTCCGGTACCGTCGCCAGATGCTCCAGGCGCTGCCACTGCGCCGCCGGGACGCTGCGAACGAGTCGATCCACGCAGTCTTCTGGAGGGCTTAGTGCGCTTCTTCTTCGTGCTGCTCGTCGCACTGCCGCTGTCGGCCCAGGTCGCCCACGCGCAGGCCCACGCCGCGCCAGCGACGACCACCCCCGCCGCGCCGCCCCCCGCGCAGTCTGCCGGTCCGGAGGCGCAGGTCGAGCAGCTCCGCGCGATGATGCTCGACGCGAACTTCAGCGAAGCGCTCACGCAAGCGCGCGCAATCCTCGCGCGCACCGACGTGTCCGCCGCGCTGCGGAACGCCACGCTCGAGAGCCTCGCGACAGCCCAACTCGCGACCCGCGACCAGCGCGGCGCGCGCGAGACGCTGGCGCTCCTCTACTCCCGCGACCCAGACCACCGAATGCTCGACCGGGAGGCGAGCCCCACTGTGGTCGCGGCGTTCGACCGCGCGCGCGAGTCGCACCCGACGCCCGCGCCCGTGACCATCGAGAGCGCGTCCCCCGCCGCGCTGACCGCACGCGCTGCGCCGGTGCTGCAGGTGCGCCTCACTGCGGGCGCAGACACGGTGAACGAGCTGCGCTTGAGCTATCGACAGGGCGACGCCACGGACTATCAGCGCGTCCTGATGGAGCATGCGGCGAGCCTCGCGACCGCTACCGCGCGCATCCCGGTGCTCGAGGGGGACGCCGAGTACACCCTCGACTGGTACGTCGAGGGGCTCGCGCCTTCGCAGGTGATCGTCGGGCGCCTCGGCGACGCGACGACGCCACTCCACCTCTCCGTGCCGCGCGGCCTGCCGCGGGTCACCGCGGAGTCGCTCGCCGTGACCCAGCGGGCCCCGCGAGACGAAGCCGAGCCGAGCGGTGGCGGCAGCGTCTTTGGCACTTGGTGGTTCTGGACGGTGGTCGGCGTCGTCATCGTCGGCGGTGCGGCGTCCGCCTATGTGCTCACTCTGCCGGCTGACCAGACTCCTTGCGGCACCCTCGGGTGTGGGTCCCTATGATGCGCGCGACTTCTGCACTCTGGCTCGGGTTGGCGCTCCTCGCGCTCGGAGCCTGTAGCGGCGGCACCAAGGAGACGACGCTCCTCATCGAGGTGAGGACCTCGTCGCTCGTCGTCCCGGACGACGTCGATGAACTCCTCATTCACGTCGACGGCGTCGAGTCGATGACGATGCTCGATCAGCGGTTTGCGCTCCCGTCGTTTCCACAGAGCTATCTCGTCCGCGCCGCTGGTCACCCGAACCAGGACGTGACCATTTCCGTCGCCGCGCTCAGCGCAGGCGCCGTGCGTATTCGTCGGGTCGTGCACAGTCGCTTCTTCGAGGGCACTGACGCCGTCGTCGTCGTGGACCTCGAGGCGAGCTGCCTCGACGTCCTTTGCGCGGCTGGCTACGACTGCGTGAGCGGGGTGTGTGAGTCGGGCGGGATGCTGGACGGCGGCCTCGACGCGCAGCTGCGCGACCTCGGGACCGACGCGATGCCGTGCGTGGTCACAGGCGCAGAGATCTGCGACGGACTCGACAACGACTGCAACGGAGTGACCGACGACGGCTTCGATGTGCAGACGGACAACCAGAACTGCGGGCATTGCGGCAACGTGTGTGGCGCTCTGCCCAATGGCAACAACACCTGCCAGGCGGGCATTTGCACGCTGATGTGTGACCCGGGGCGCGACGATTGCGATGGGATGGCAGCGGACGGCTGCGAGGCGGACCTCGCGACCAGCGCCACGTGCAACTCGTGCGACACGGCGTGCACGGGCGCGACGCCTGCGTGCCAGATGACCATGATGGGCGCGTTCGCCTGTGTCAGCGGTTGCAGCGTCCCGACGCCCACGCTGTGCTCGGGGAGTTGCGTCGACCTCGCCTCGAGCGCGACCAACTGCGGTAGTTGTGAAATGGCATGCACCGCGCCGCCGAACGCGCTCGCGACGTGCACCACGAACGTATGCGGCTTCATGTGTCGTCCCGGCTACGAGGACTGCGACATGATCGAGGGAAACGGCTGCGAGGCGGATCTCGGGGCGTCCGTTTCCAGCTGCGGCGCTTGTGGCTACGCGTGCGCGCTCCCGCACGCGACTCCGGCGTGCACGAGCGGACTCTGCACCGTGGCCACGTGTGACCTGGGCTTCGCCGACTGCGATCTGGTCCCCGCGAACGGTTGTGAGACTCCGCTCGACACGCTGAGCGATTGCGGCGGCTGTGGAGTGCCCTGCTCGCGCACGAATGGGGCCGCGAGCTGTGCCGGCGGGACGTGCGCGCTGGCAGCCTGCAATCCGAGCTACGGGGATTGCGACCTCGTCCCTGGCAACGGCTGCGAGACGCCGCTGACGACGCTCGTCAACTGCGGCGGCTGCGGGTCGAGCTGTGGGCGCGCGTTCGCGAGCGCGACTTGCGCCACAGGGACTTGCGCCATCGGCGCGTGCACCGCCGGCTTCGGCAACTGCGATGGCAGCGACGCGACGGGCTGCGAGACGTCGCTCGCGACGACCACCGACTGCGGCGCGTGCGGGGCTCCGTGCGTCCGCGCGAGCGCGCTCACGAGCTGCACCACGGGGCTGTGCCGCGCGACGGCGTGCGTCCCCGGCTACGGGGACTGCGACGCGGACCCGCTCAACGGCTGCGAGACTCCGCTCAACACGCTGACCGACTGCGGCACTTGTGGAGCGCCCTGCGCAGTGGCGATGGGCAATCCGTCGTGTACGACCGGCGCCTGCGTCTCCACGGGTTGTCGGCCGGGCTATGCGGACTGCGACCTGAGTCCGACGAATGGCTGCGAGACCTCCCTCGACGGACTCGCGAACTGCGGGTCTTGCGGGACCGTCTGCGATCCCCCGAACGGGACCGGGAGCTGCAGCGGTTCGGTGTGCCGCGTCGTCGCCTGTGACGCTGGCTTCGGCGACTGCGACCTCGTCGCGTCGAACGGCTGTGAGACCCCGCTGACCACGCTCGCGAATTGCGGCGGCTGCGGCACGGCGTGCTCGAGGCCCAACGGTGCAGCGTCGTGCGCGAGCGGCACCTGCGCTCTCGGTGCCTGCAATCCGACCTTCGGCAACTGCGACCTCAACGAGTCGAACGGTTGC
Organism: uncultured Sandaracinus sp.; assembly: GCA_903896985.1. Taxonomy (GTDB): domain Bacteria; phylum Myxococcota_A; class Polyangia; order Polyangiales; family JADJQN01; genus CAIUAC01. Next base: position 3,679 of record CAIUAC010001036.1, on the reverse strand, counting down.
GAATCGACGCTGACGACGCTGACGAATTGCGCCAGCTGCGGGGCTGCCTGCGTGCGGGCGGACGCGACGCCGACGTGCGCCGCCGGCGTGTGCGACGTCGCCAGCTGCAACGCGGGCTTCGCCGACTGCGACGCGATGGCGGCCACTGGTTGCGAGACGCCGCTGACCACGAACGCGAGCTGCGGTGCCTGCGGGGTCGCCTGCACGCGCGCCAACGCGACGGCGAGCTGTGCGAGTGGAAGCTGCGCGCTCCTCAGCTGCAACGTCGGCTTCGGCAACTGCGATCTCGGCGCCGCGAACGGCTGCGAAGCGCCCCTGACGACGGCCACGGACTGCGGCGCGTGCGGGACGACCTGCGTGCTGTCGAACGCGAGCTCGAGCTGCAGCACGGGCGTCTGCGCGCTCGGGGCGTGCACCGCCGGCTTCGGAAACTGCGACTTGAACGCCGCCAATGGCTGCGAGGCGCCGTTGACGACGCTGGCGCACTGCGGGGCGTGTGGCGTGCCTTGCGCGCGCAGCAACGCCAGCGCGAGCTGCGCGACGGGGACCTGCGCGCTCGGCGCCTGCAGCGCGGGCTACGGAAACTGCGACGGCAACGCCGCGAACGGCTGCGAGGCGCCGCTCAACACGCTCGCGAGCTGTGGGGGCTGCGGCACCGCGTGCAGCCGGGCCAACGCGACGTCGAGCTGCGGCACGGGGAGCTGTCAGCTCGTCACCTGCAATCCGGGTTTTGGAAACTGCGATGGGAATGACGCCAACGGCTGCGAAGCGCCGCTCACCTCGCTGACGAATTGCGGCGCGTGCGGCACGAGCTGCGCGCGCGCTAATGCAGGCGAGACCTGCGCGACGGGCACCTGCGCGCTCTCGTCGTGCGACGTCGGCTTCGGCAACTGCGACGCCACCGACGCGAACGGCTGCGAGACCTCGCTCACGACGCTGACCAACTGCGCCACGTGCGGCACGGCGTGCTCGCGCGCCAACGCGGCCGCGACCTGTGCTTCCGGCGCTTGCGCGCTCGGCGCCTGCAACGCGCTCTGGGGTAACTGCGACGCCACCGCGGCCAATGGCTGCGAGACTCCGCTCAACACGCTCGCCGACTGCGCCACCTGTGGAACCGTCTGTGATATCGCGGGCTCGGGCGAGACTTGCGCCTCGGGGGCGTGCCTGCCGACGGCGTGTTCGCCGGGCTTTGGTGACTGCGACGGCAATGCCGGCAACGGCTGCGAGCAGGCGCTCAACACGGTGTCCAACTGCGGTGCTTGCGCCACGACCTGCGCGCGGGCGAACGCGTCGTCGTCGTGCTCCACGGGCGCGTGCGCGATCTCCGCGTGCACGGCGGGCTTCGGCGACTGCGACGCGACGGACGCGAACGGCTGTGAGGCGTCGCTGACGACGCTGACGAGATGCTCGACGTGCGGCACCGCGTGCTCGCGCGCCAACGCCACCCCGACCTGCTCGACCGGCGCGTGCGCGATCGCCTCGTGCAATGGTGGCTTCGGTGACTGCGACGGGAATCACGCGAACGGCTGCGAGGCTCCGCTGACGTCGCTGACGAGCTGCGGCGCTTGTGGCAGCGCGTGCTCGCGCCCGAACGCGACGCCCACTTGTGCGACGGGTTCGTGTGGCATCTCCTCGTGCGACGCCAACTTCGCAAACTGCGATCTCGTCGACGCCAACGGCTGCGAGGCGTCGCTCACGACGCTCGCGAATTGTGCGAGCTGCGGCACTGCGTGCAGCCGCACCAACGCGACGGCGAGCTGCTCCACGGGCTCCTGCGCGATCGGCGCGTGCAACGCGGGCTTCGGCAGCTGCGATGGCAACACCGCCAACGGCTGCGAGACGGCGCTGACGACCTTGGCGAACTGCGCGAGTTGCGGGATCGCCTGCTCGCGCGCGAACGCGACGGCGACCTGTGGCACCGGCACCTGCGCCATCTCGTCGTGCGACGCGGGCTTCGGCAACTGCGACGCGAACGCCACGAACGGCTGCGAGACGGCGCTGACGACGCTCACCAACTGCGCTACGTGCGGCAGCACGTGCTCGCGCGCGAACGCGACGGCGACGTGTGGCACGGGCGCGTGCGGCATCTCGTCGTGCAACGTCGGCTACGGCAACTGCGACGCCGACGCCACGAACGGCTGCGAGATCGCGCTCACTTCGCTGACGAACTGCGCTGCCTGCGGCACCGCGTGCGCGCGCACGAACGCGACCGCCACCTGCGCGACGGGCACCTGCGCCATCGGCGCTTGCAACGCCGGCTACGGCAACTGCGACGGGAATGCCGCCAACGGCTGCGAGCAACAGACCAACACGCTCACCCACTGCGGGGCGTGCAACTCCCCGTGTTCGCGCGCGCACGCGACGGCGACGTGTGGGGCCGGGGCGTGCGCGATCAGCGCGTGCACCGCCGGTTTTGGCAACTGCGACGGCCTCGACTCGAATGGCTGCGAGGCTGCCTTGACGAACTTCTATCGAGACGTCGACGCGGACGGCTACGGCGCGGGCGCCGCAACGCAGGCGTGTACGGCGCCCGTCGGCTACGTCGCGAACAACACGGACTGCGACGACGCGGCGCCGGCGGTCAATCCCGGTCACGCCGAGGTCTGCGGCAACGGGATCGACGACAACTGCGTCGCAGGGATCGATGAGGGTTGCGTGAGCGGCGCCTGCCCAGGCTCCACCTCGCTGGCGCCGCCCGGGGGGCGCTTCACGGTGGCGCTCGGCGCGGGCACGGAGACCGGATCCTGCGGCGGTGCCGGCTCCGAGGCGACCCTGTCGTTCGCCGTCACGGCGCCGTCGGACGCCTTCATCACGACGCTCGGCACGAGCGTCGACACGGTGATCTACGCGCGCTCGACGACCTGCACCGGCACGGAGGTCGGCTGCAACGACAACGCCGACGGGTCGACGTCCTCGACTCTGCATCTCACGGGGCTCGCCGCGGGCACCTACAACGTCTTCATCGACACGAAGGTCCCGATGAGCGCGAGTATCTCCGTGGACGTGTTCGTGGCGGACACCGCGGCCGCTGGCGACCGCTGCAGCAATCCCACCTTCATCGCGGCGGGCACCACGAGCATCTCGGGCGACACCTGCGGCTTCGCCAACGACTACTCGGCGTCCAACGGCCAGGGGGACTGCACCTACACCGGTGATGGCGCGGACGCGGACCGCGTCTACTACTTCTACCTTCCAGTCGCGCGCTCCGTGCGCTTCAACGGCTGTCAGGCCGGCACGGTCTACGACACGACGGCGTACGTGCGTGGCGTGTGCACGCTGCCCGGACTCACCAATCAGTTCGGGTGCGACGAGGACGGTTGCAGTGGCTCGGCCACCTGCGCGGCTGGGTCGCGCTCGACGCTGACCACCGCGACGCTCCCGGCGGGCGTGTACTACTTCTTCGCAGACGGATATTGGCAGGCGCCCAGCTGGGCGTGCTCCTGCGGCACCTACCAGTACAGCCTCACCGGCATCTGAGCGCTGGGCGGCGCACGTCGGTTCCCGAGAAATGATCCGCGGATCGCTCGCCGTTTGCGGCGTCTGACCTTGCGCGTCGGCTCGAACCTTCATAAGACGAGGCGCGATGTCCACGACCGGTTCCGACGACCTCCAGTCCGACCTTGAGCGGTGCCGCGCGGAGCTGAACGCAGCGCGCGCGGAGCTCACCCTGGAGCGTGCG
>CAIUAC010001035.1 GCA_903896985.1 uncultured Sandaracinus sp. | reverse complement strand
CTCGACGAGGTCCGCGAGGCTCTTGTGCGACGCGGCGATCAGCCGGACGTCGGCGCGCCGCGGCTCGACCCCGCCCACGGGCAGATACGTGCCGTCGGAGAGCACGCGCAGCAGCTTCACCTGCAAAGCGGGCGACATATCGCCGACCTCGTCGAGGAAGAGCGTGCCGCGATCGGCCGCGCCGAAGACGCCGAGCGTGCCGCGCGCCGCGCCTGAGAACGCGCCCTTCACGTGCCCGAAGAGCGTGCTCTCGAGCAGCTCGTCGGCCATCGCGGCGCAGTTCTGCGCGACGAACGGGCGGCGCGCGCGCGGGCCGTGCGCGTGGAGCGCGCGGGCGACGAGCTCTTTGCCGGTGCCGCTCTCGCCCGAGATGACGACGCTGCTGTGGCCGCGCGCGACGCGCTCGAGCAAGTCGAAGACCTCGCGCAGCCGAGGCGAGGCGCCGACCATGCCCCAGCGACCGGGGAGCCCGTCGGTGCCTGCTTCTTGCGCCGAGCGTCGCCCGCGCATCGCCGACTCGTGCGCGACGATCTCTCTCGCGGCGACGCGCAGCACGCCGCGCGCGGACTCGACGGCGCTCGCGCGCAGCGCCTGCACCTCGCGCACGGGCGCGGACGGATCGGGGAGGTGCGGGTCGAGCGCGTGCAGCGCGTGCGCGAGGCGCGTCGGGTCGTAGGGCGGGTGCCCCGGGCTCGGCAGGGACGGCGCCGCGAAGCCCGATGCGACGAGGTGCGCCTCGGCGACCCCATCGAGGACGACCGGCACCGAGATGGCGCGCAGCCCGAGCGGACACTCCGACGTGCACGGCTCAGACGAGGCGGCGAGCTCGCGGTAGAAGGCGTCGCAGCGCGCGAAGCCCTCGCGCGAGAAGAGCGACACCCGGCACGCCTCGCCCGAGGCGGTGAGCACGCCGCCGCGCTGGTGCGCGAGCGCGCCGTCGGTCGTCGTCAGGATCAGCTCGAGCCCGAACGCCTCTCGCAAGGCCTCTCGCGCGACCCGCACGCCGTCGAGGCGCTCCCAGCGCTCGAGCGTCGCGGTGTCGGCGGCGAGCACCTGGCCCGCGGCAGCCGACTCGGGAGCGGACTCGTCGTGCATCGGCCGTCAGTGTGGTCGATGTGGCCGCGGCGGAGAAGCGCTCAGTGCCCGCGCGCGGCGGCGAAATCCTCCCGTCCGACGATTGCGTACGCGGCTGAGAGCCCCAGGATCGGGCCCATGGCGAACGAGCGCACGGCGGGACGGATGAGCGGAGTGATCGGTAGGGGCAGGCTCGCGGCGGTCCTCGTCGCGCTCGCGCTCGTCGGCTGCGGTGGCGCGGCGGGCGCGACTCGCGCGCAGGGGACGCCCGCCGAGGGCGCATCTCCCGTCGCAGCGGCGCCGACGCTGCCGCTGCTGCGCGCCCTGGCCGATGGCTCGGAGCCCTTCGCCGCGCACGTCGACGCGGCGCGTGGGGTGCTCTTCGTCGAGGTCTTCACGGACCCGAGCGGGGAGGATCCGCGCATCGACGCCAACGGCGAGGTGAGGGTCGCGGAGCGCCTCTGCGGTGCGGCGCTCGCGACGCGCCTCGAGCGGGTCGTCAGCGACCTGCATGTGCGCTTCGAGTCCGGCGATGAGGAGGCGGTCGTCTGCGAGGGCGACACTTGCCGACACCACGCCGCGATGGAGTACGACTCGGACGGCGTGCTCGTGTTCCGCGCGGGCACGGACGGCGCGCCCGTCCTCGACCGCGTCGTGCGGACCGAGGGCGGCCCCGTCAGCGAAGAGTGGCGCGCGAGCGCGCAGCGTTGGGCGGACGAGCGCGTCGCGGCGCTCTCGTCGGGCGCCTGCGCGCCCTGAGCCTGCGCGCGCTGAGCCTGCGCGCGCTGAGCCTGCGCGCCCAGCGTGCGTAGAGACGGCGCGCCCGTCGTCCGTCGAGACGGCGCGCCCGTCGTCCGTCGAGGTGGCCTGCTCAGTGCGCGTCGAGGCGCGTCAGCGCCGCGGCGTCGATCGCGTCGTAGCGCAGCACGGCGCGCGCGTTGTGCTCTCCGCGGAAGCGCTCTGCGCCGACCTCGTCGCCGATCGGCACGAAGTCGGGGCCCATAGGCCCGGTGAGGTCGGCGCCGACGACGTACCAGACGAACGCCGCCGGGCGCTTGTGCTGCGTGTAGTACTCCGTGACCCACGGGCCCTCTGCGCCGATGCCCGCGGTCGACTGCAGCCACGCGAACAAGCAGCGCGGCGCGTCGAAGTGCACGTCGCGCCCGCCTGCCGCGACGGCGCCCGCGGCCCAGCGCGGGTTGGCGTCGAGGAACATCCCGCAGCGCTCGCAGCGCACGCGGGGCTTGCCACCGCAGCCGCTCGAGAGCGCGAGGACGGTGGCCAGAAGCACGTTCAGGAAGAACGAGCAGAGCGAGAGAGTCAGGAATCGGCGGCGGGCGTTCATGGACCTCATCCGTGGGCACCGAAGAGCGACACACCGCCGCTCAGCACGAGGTAGCGGACGACCGGCGCGGCCGCGAGCACGAGGGCGAGGAGCCAAGCCGCAGCGGCCCAGCGCGCGAGCCCACGCTGCATCGCCGCGGCCTCCGCGGAGGCGCCCGAGGCGCGCTTCTGCGACTCGACCAGCGCGAGCGCGACGCCGAGCAGCGTGCCCGTGAAGAGCGAGGCGAAGAGCGGCCAGCCGAGGCCGCCCGCGTCCGCGCGCAGCAGGCAGAACGGGCAGAGGTGGTGCGGCGACTCGTAGGCGTACGGCGCGACGACCCAGAGCACGGCGGGCACGGCGGCCACGGCGGCGACGAGCGAGAGCGCGCCCGCGGCGTACGCGGCGGCGGCGATGGGGCGCCAGCGCGTGAAGAGCGCGGCGAGCACAGCCCCGAGGGCGGCGGCGAGCGCGACGCCGCTCGCGAGGTCGCGCGCTCCAGCGGGCGCGGCGCGTTCGACCGCGGCGACGGTGCCGTCGAGCGAGGTCGAGCAGCACGACGCGACGACCGTGAAGTCGAGGTCGAGCACGAAGCGCAGCTGCGCGACCAGATCCGTGAGCACGAGCGGCACGACGAAGAGGAGCGCGAGGAATTTGCGGCGCGTGAGCGCGGGCGTCGCGAGGCGCAGATCGAGCCGGTGCAGCACGACCCAGAGCGCGCACGCGGCCGCCGACGCGGCGCTCGTGCCGAGCGCGAAGAAGCCCGTCGGCGTCGAGCCGAAGACGCCGTACGCGCACATCGCGCCGCGGATCGAGGGCGCGAGGCGATCGGCGGCGAGCACCGTCAGCGCGAGCCCCGCGATCGTCATCACGAGCGCGCCCTGTACGAGCGTCGCGACGAGCTCCGCGCGCCGCTCGAGATAGAGCTGCCCCTCGCTGGCGCGGGAGATCTGCCAGCGCAGCAGCACCTGCCACGCGACCCGCGCGCCGACGAGGACGAGCACGGCCACGACGAGCGCCGCCACGACGCGGAGCAGGAGCAGCGGATGCAGCAGGTTCGTGAGCACGGGAGCAGTCCTCTACCACGCGCCGTCTCGAGCGCGATGTCGCCGCTCCTCGTCGTCCGCGTGGCGTCGCTCGGCGCGCCTCGATCCCGGCCTAGTTCTCGACGAGCTTGCCGTCGGCGAGGTCGAGCACGCGGTCGACCGACGCGCTGTCGGCGAGGCGCGGGTCGTGCGTCGTCGCGACGATCGTGCGCCCCTCGTCGCGGAGCGCCGCGAGCATCGCGACGACCTCGAGCACGCGCGCCGCGTCGAGGTGCGCCGTCGGCTCGTCGAGCAGCAGCACCGGCGGGCTGAGCACGAGCGCGCGCGCGACGGCGCCGCGCTGCCGCTCGCCGCCCGACAGGCGCTCGATGCGCGTGTCCGCGAACGCCGTCAGCCCGAAGCGCTCGAGCAGCGCCGCGGCGTGCGCGCGCTGCGCGTTCGTCGCGCCGCCTTCGGGCACGAGCGGCAGGAGGACGTTCTCGGTGAGCGTCATCCCCGGCACCAGCGCGAGCTCCTGGAACACGAAGCCGACGAGGCGCCGCCGGGCGCGCGTGCGGTGATGATCGCGCAGCCGCGAGAGCGGCTCGCCGCACACGATCACCTCGCCGCGCGTCGGCGTGACCATCGCGCCGAGCAAGCCGAGGAGCGTCGTCTTGCCCGAGCCGCTCGGGCCGCGCAGCACCCAGAGCGCGCCCTGCGGCACGACCACGGAGACGTCGCTCACGACCTCGCGGCGGCGCACCCCGTCCTCGTAGCGCTTGGTCAGCCCGCGCGCGTCGATCGCAGGCGCGGCCGTCGGCGCTGGGCTCTCTTTCTCGATGCTCATCAGGCACCTCCCCGGAGCGCGTGATCGGGGTCGAGGGTCGCCGCGCGCCACGCCGGCACGAGCCCGACGGCGACGAACGGCAGCGCGACCCCGACGATCAGCGCGAGCGCCTGCGCGGCGTCGACCTGCGGCGTCAGGCGCAGCGGCGGGTAGAGCGCGCTCCAGCCGTAGAGCGCGCCCGCGAGCCCCGGCGCCTGCGCGAGAAACACGTACGCGTACGCCCCGAGCACGCCGAGCGTCGCGCCGCCGAGCGCGACGAGGAGCGACTCCCAGAGGCGCGCCGTCAGCACCTCGCTCACCTCCCAGCCGATCGCCTTCAGCACGCCGATCTCGCGCCGCTCCGCCTCCGAGAGACCCGTCAGGCGGTCCCAGGCGAGCAAGAGCAGCGCCGCGAGCGCGGGCAGCAACATCGCGCTGAGCAGCCCGCCGCGCCCGTCGAGCGTGAGCGCATAGGTGCGCCGCAGGAGCTGCTTGTCGACGATGCGCGCGCCGGCGACGAGGAGGGCGATCTTCTCGCTCGCGACGCGCGCCTCGTCGGGCGTCGTCAGCGAGACGGCGAGATCGGTCGCGAGGCCCGCGTCGACGCCGAGCAGGTTCCGCGCGTCGGCGTCGCTCGTGATGAGGACGTCCGCCGTGCGGAGCGCGCTCGCGTCGTGGAAGACGCCGACGATGCGCAGCCAGTGCACGGTGGCGTCGGAGCCGCCGACGTCCGACGAGAGCGAGACCTCGTCGCCCGGCTCGACGCCGATCGCCTCCGCGAGCGCTGCGCCGAGCACGCACGCGCCCCGCTCGCCCGCGCGCAGCGAGCGCCCCGCGACCATCGCGGCGTGCAGCGTCGCCTCGCGGCCCGTCGCGCCGAGGATCGTGATATTCGCGGAGATCGGGGGAACGTAGAGATAGCCCCAGACGCGCGCGTTCACCGAGCGCACGCCGGGGATCCCGCGGACGGCGCCGACGACGTCGGTCGGGACGAGCGCGGGGCGCCCCGCGACGAGGCGCTGCACCGAGAGATCGGGGAGATAGCGCGCGCCCGCCTCGACCTCTGCGCGGAGCGCGTCGCCGAGGAACAGCACCGAGCCGAAGAGCCCGACGACGAGCGCGAGGCCGGCCGTCACCGCTGCGCTCCTGCCGCGCCGCCGCGAGAGCGCGCCGAGCGCGTAGCCGATGAGCGCGAGTTGGCGCTTCATGGGGCGCCTCGTCCGCCGCGGCGCACCTCGAAGCGCGTGCGCTCCGTCCCGCGGTAGAGCGCCCGCGGGAGCGGGATCGCCGCGCCCGCCGGGTCCGTGTCGAGCACGGCGGGGCCGTCCGTGAACGCGGCGCCCGGCTCGCTGAGCGACGGATGCCGCAGCCAGCGGGACGAGGACGACACCGCGAGATCGGGCGTCCCGAGGAGCCGCACGAGCGCCGCCCGCTCGCGCTCGGCCCGCGGCGCGTTGGTCGCGGCGCGGAGCGCGTGCGCGTGCGCGAGCATCGCGAGGACG
>CAIUAC010001034.1 GCA_903896985.1 uncultured Sandaracinus sp. | reverse complement strand
CTCGATGTGCCGGAGTTGTATCGGCCCAATGGCAAGTTCGCGGGCGTCAACTGGATCGCGGTAGGCGCGACGATCGTGGGGATTCTGCCGAACGTGCCCGGGTTTCTCGAGCAGGTGAAGCTCGTCGGCCCGCTCCACTGGACGCTGCACTGGGTGTACGTGTTCGCGTGGTTCGTGGGCTTTGCGGTCGCAGGCGGGCTCTACTGGGTCGGCATGAAGGCGACCAAGCACCGCTCGCTGAGCGCTTAGGGGAGCACGGTTTAGAGGAGCACGGTTTAGAGGAGCACGGTTTAGAGGAGCACGGTTTAGAGGAACACGGTCGGGCAGCCGAACTGCACCTCCACGCGTCCCTCGGTCGCGCGGGCGCTATCGCAGGCGGGGCCGTGCAGCACGATGTGGCTCAGGTCGTCGGAGTAGTCCCAGCCGTCGGCGCGGGCGGGGTCGCGCGCGAGGCGGCCCGTCTCGGTGCCCGCGGCGTCGTAGAGGACGACGTTGACGGACGTCGGATCGAAGGCGGTTCCGTCGGGGTTTGCGGGGATCGTGTAGTCGCAGCTGACGACGGCGCCGCCGATGGCGGCGAGCGCGTCGCGGAGGCCGGTCGCGAAGTCTGTGGAAGCGTCGGTGAGGTCGTAGTGGCAGTAGAGCGGGCCGGCGTCGGAGCAGCCTGCGCGCGCGGAGCCGCCGGCGGTCGCCAGCTGAGAGAGGACCGCGCGGTAGCCCTGCGAGCCCGGGACGCCGACGACGAAGGTGCGGATGCCTTCGCTCGCGGCCGTGCGCACGTCGTCGACGAGCGCGAGGTTGTCGGCGTCTAGCTCGGAGTAGGAGCAGTCGGCGCGGCAGCCGAGGCAGACGGTCGCGGCGCCGTCGGTCGCGAGCAGGAGGTAGCGGTCCTCGGTCGTGGGGCGCGCGCGGAGCACGGTGAGGGCCGCCTGGACGGCGTCGCGCGTCGGCGTGATGCCCTGCGGCGCGAGGGCCGCGGTCGCCGCCGCGATGAGGGCGCGCGTCGTCGAGAGCACGTCGACGGCGACGAGCGGCGGCGCGTCCGAGGGGGCGCAGCTGAACGTCGAGGGGTAGTGCAGCAGGCCGGCGCGCGTCGAGTCGGGGAGCGACGCGAGCGCGGCGCCTAGCTCCGTGCGCATCACGTCCCAGCGGGAGTCGTCGGGCGCGGGCGTCGGGTCGCCGACGAGGCATGACGCGGCGGCGCGGTCGCAGTTCATGCTGCCGCTCGTGTCGAGCTGAAAGACGAGCGTCGCCGGCCGCGGCTCGGCGGTCGCGACGGTCGTCTCGCAGATCGGCGCGGGGCCGAGGTCGAGCCCGGCGAGGTCTGCGCGCGGGCCGAGATCGGTGGGCGTGACGCCGCCGTCGGAGGTGCCGTGCCGCCGCGTCCCGCTCTCGGTCGAGCAGGCGCTCGCCGAGAGCAACATGAGGAGCGCGGAGGCGAGGGCCCACGAGCGGTTGGCAGCAGAGTGGGGCGGTCGGAGGCGCATGCGCCGAGGCTCGGGGCTGCGCGGGGGCGTGTCAAGGCCGGGCGCGGGCCGCGTCGGGCGCTGCTACCCTCGGCGCACGATGGACGTCTTCGAGGCACTCACCCAGCGGCGCAGCGTGCGCGGCTTTCAGCAGCGCGAGGTCCCGCGCGCGACGCTCGAGCGGATCTTCTCGGCTGCGCAGCTGACGCCGTCGTGGTGCAACGTCCAGCCTTGGCGCGTCGTCGTCACGAGCGGCGCAGCGAAGACCGCGCTCACCGATGCCCTCGTCGCCGCGGCGCTCGCGGGCAAAGCGGGCTGTGACTTTCAGTGGCCGACGGAGTTCCCCGAGCCGTACGGGCAGCACCGCAAGGAGTGCGGCGTCGCGCTCTACACGGCGATGGGCGTCGCGCGCGGCGACCACGCGGGGCGGCACGAGGCGTGGCTGCGCAACTACCGCGGCTTCGACGCGCCGCACGTCGCGATGGTCGGGCTCGACAAGCGCATGATGCCGTACGCGGCGATCGACCTCGGCTGCTGGCTGCAGTCCGTGCTGCTGATGGCGACGGAGGAGGGCGTGTCGGCGTGCGCGCAGGCGGCGCTCGCGACGCAGGCGGACGCGGCGCGCCCGTTTCTGAAGTGGGACGAGCACGTCGGCTTGTTCTTCGGGATCGCGCTCGGCTACGAGGACGAGCGCGCGCCCGTCAACGCCGCGCGCACGACGCGCTCGCCCCTCGCGGACAACGTGCGCTTCGACGACTGAACGAGCCGGCGGCTCGCGTGGCTCAGCGCAGCGAGGTGAGGGCGCGCCCGCCGTCGATGGAGTGCAGGCCGCCGGTGATCCACGAGGCGTCGTCGCTCGCGAGGAACGCGATCAGCGCCGCGATGTCGTCGGGGGTGCCGGGGCGACCGAGCGGGTGCGTCGCCTTCGCGCGCTCGAGGAACGCGGGGTAGTCGGCGACGGTGCCGGTGATGGTGTGGAGCTCGCTGATGACGACGCCGGGGTTGACGGCGTTGGCGCGGACGCCGTGCGGCGCGAGCTCGATCGCGGCCACTTGGGTCATCATGTCGAGCGCCGCTTTGCTGGTGCAGTAGGCGAGCAGGTTGGGGTAGGGGCGGAGGCTCGCGACGCTCGAGACGTTCGCGATGGTCGCGCCGCGGCCGGACTTCGCGGCCTCGATCAGGTGCGGGACGGCGGCGGTCGTCAGCTGATAGACGGCCTCGACGTTGACGTCGAGCACGCGGCGCCACTCCTCGGCGCGCGGCGCGAGGAAGCCGTCGTTGCCGATGACGCCCGCGGCGTTGACGAGCGCGTCGAGGCCACCGAGGGCGGCGATCGCCTCGGCGACGGCGCGCGCGTTGTCGGCGGGCTGCGTGTGGTCGGCGACGATGGCGTGCGCTTCGCCTCCCGCGGCGCGGATGATCGCGACCGTCTCGGCGAGGCGCTCGGCGCGCCGACCGGTGACCGCGACGCGGGCGCCCTCGGCCGCGAAGCGGAGCGCGGTGGCGCGGCCGATGCCGCTGGTGCCGCCCGTGACGAGCGCGCGCTTGCCCGCGAGGCGCGTGGCGTGGAGCTGAGGCGAGGAGGGTGCGGTGGGCTGGCTCATGGCGCGCGAAGGTAGCAGCCCGCGCTCGTGTTAGCCTCCGGGCGCGATGACGAAGCGTAAGGGCGACGACGATGCGGCGACCATGCACGGCTACGCGATGCCGAACGTCCACGAGGCGCTCGCGCGGTCGGCCGACCCCGTGAAGGCCGCGGGTCCCGCGCCGGTCGGCGAACAGGGGGCGACCGCCGCGTTCGTCGAGGCGCCGACCGGGGCGCGTCGGCCAGCGATCGACGTGGAGCTCGTCGTCGAGCGCAAGACGGCGCCGTACGTCGATCGCCCGTGGACCGCGGTCGAGATCTGGACGCAGAACCGCGTCTACTCGGTCGACGCGTCGATGGTCTGCCTCGAGGTCGTCGACAAGACGACGGGCAAGCCCGAGCCGCGGCACCCGCTCGTCGGCGCGCACCTCGTCGGCGGGCAGCACGAAGAGGGCGGCACGATGGAGCTCTCGCATCCGTTCCCACGGGCGGGCTCGGAGGCCGTCTTCGAGCAGCGCGCTGGCGCCAAGGCGGCGCGCTTCTCGCACACCTCGGCCGTCGAGCGCGTCGTGCTGCGCCTGCGCGTGCTGACCGTGGCGCCCGACAACGTGATCTCGTCGTGGGCGGACATCACCAACGCCTTCCGCGCGCCCGTCGTCGGCAAGCCATAGGCGGGCCTGGTCGTCGGCAAGCCGTAGGCTGGGCCGGGTCGTCGGCAAGCCGTCGCGACGAGGCGCTAGCGGCTCACCAGCTGCCGAGATCCATGACCTCGCCGGCGTCTTCGTCCTCGAGCACGCCGGCTGACGCGAGCTCCATGGCGGCCGAGAGATCCACGCCGAGGTAGACCTCGCGCGGCACGTCGGAGCGCAGCGGCAAGAGCCTGGAGCGCACGCCGACGTGCGAGAGCAGCACGTTGATGGCGCGCACGAGCCCG
>CAIUAC010001033.1 GCA_903896985.1 uncultured Sandaracinus sp. | reverse complement strand
TTCGTCGCCGCGCCTGCGCCGCAGGCTTTCGTCGCCGCGCCTGCGCCGCAGCCGTTCGTCGCCGCGCCTGCGCCGCCCGCGGCTGCGCAGCCCCGCGAGGTGGTCGCCGGGGGCGGGCTGCCGCCGGGCGTCACTGTGTGCTGGCGCTGTCGAGGCGCGGGGGATCCGGGCGCGGCCTTCTGCAAATTCTGCGGTGCTCGCTACGACGAAGCCGGAGGTGCCGTGGCGGTCCCGCCGAGCTCGCGACCGCTGCCCTTCGTCGCTCCGCAGGTCGTGGTGCAGGCGCCGTCGCCCGTCGCCTCGGCGCCGGCGGCCAGCGCGCTGCCCCCGGTCACGCCGTGGGCGGTGCCCGCTCCGGCCCTCGCGTACGCGCCCGCCCAGCTGCCCCCGACGGCTCCCGCCGGTGCTTCGGCGCCCTCAGCGCCAGCGACGCAGGGTGAGCCGACGGCCGCGCTCGTCGCAATCCTCAAGGATGGCAGCGACGGGCGCGTATTCCCGATCTACGGCGAGCAAGCGGACATCGGACGCACGGAAGGCGACGTCGTCCTGTCGGATGATCCGTACCTCTCTCCCCGTCACGCGCGCCTGCGTCGCCGCGGGGAGGGATGGCTGCTGCGCGACCTCGACAGCGCGAACGGCATCTACGTCCGCATTCGGGAGCCGGTCGATCTGGTCGACGGAGATATGATTCTTCTCGGGCAGCAGGTGCTAAGGTTCGAGCTTCTCGACGATGGGGAGCTGCCGCTCGGGCCCGCCACGCAGCACGGCGTGCTGATGTTTGGCACGCCGGAGGTTCCACGGATGGCACGTCTAACGCAGTACACGACCGAAGGGGTGGGGCGCGACGTGCACTACGTGTATCGAGACGAGACCGTGCTGGGACGGGAGAACGGCGACATCGTCTTCACGGACGACCCGTTCCTCTCGCGCAGGCACGCGGCGATCACCGCGGACCGCATGAGCCGCCGCTTCGTGCTGCGCGACCTCGGTTCGTCCAACGGGACGGCGGTGCGCTTCCACGGCGAGCGCGTGCTGACCCCCGGCGATCAGTTTCGCGTCGGGCGGCATCTGTTCCGGTTCGAGCTCGCGACGGGGCCGGGAGGCCGCGCAGGGCGATGAGCGAAGGGGAGCCGAAGACCGACGCGGCGGCGGTGCCGGGTACGGAGGGAGCCGCGCCGGTCCCGTCCACCACGACGCCGAGCGCGGCAGTGCCGGCGGAGGCCGTCGTGAGCGCGGCGGTGCCCGCGGACGCCGCCGTGAGCGCGGAGAAGCCCGAGGATCCCGTCGTGAGCGCAGAGGTGGCGACGGAGGCTGACGCGAACGCGGAAGCGCTCGCGGGCGCCTCCGTGAGGGCTCAACGGCCGACCGACCCTGCGGCGAGCGCCGTGCTCGACGCAGAGCTTGCCGACGAGCGCGACAAGGCGCCGGGGATTCACGTTCACCTCTACGGGCAGACCGACGTCGGGCTCGTGCGCGAGCACAACGAAGACAACTTCCTGCTCGTCGACCTCTCGACCAATGTGCGCGGCGTCGATGAGCGGCTGCTCAAGCACAAGATCGGACCGCGCGGTTCGCTGTTCGTGGTCTGCGACGGCATGGGCGGCGCAGCTGCGGGCGAGGTCGCGAGCCAGATGGCCGTCGACACCCTGCACGACATCATGACGACCGGCGGCGAGCCGGAGAGCCGCGATCACTTCGCGCGCCGCCTCGTCAGCGCGGTCGAAGAGGCCGGCAGCCGGATCTTCTCGGCGGCGAAGATGGACCGCACGCGTCGCGGCATGGGGACGACCTCCACGGTCGTCGGCGTCGTCGACAAGATCTTGTTCGTCGGGCAGGTCGGTGACAGCCGGGCCTACGCGCTCCGCGGCGGCAAGGACTTCGCGCTGATCACGAAGGATCAGTCGCTCGTCAATCAGCTGATCGAGGCCGGGCAGCTCACGGAAGAAGAGGCCGAGGCGTTCGAGCACTCGAACATCATCTTGCAGGCGCTCGGGACGGCGGAGCAGGTCACGGTGGACCTGACGTTCCTCGAGCTGAAGCGCGGCGACCGCGTGATGGTGTGCTCGGATGGGCTCTCGGGGCTCGTGCACGGCGAGATGATCAAGGACGTCCTCGCGACCGTCGCCGATCCGCGGGCGTGCTGCGCGACGCTGATCGAGATGGCGCGCGCGGGCGGCGGTCACGACAACATCACGGTCATCGTCGCGGACTTCCGCGGGGCGGACCTCGCGCCGCCCGATGACGCGACGCGGGTCGCTTATCAGCAGTATCCGCTGCCGGATTCGCCTGATACGCGCTCGTCTTTGCCCCCGCGCGAGACGGGCATCAAGGTCGGCGGCCCGAAGCCTGGCTCCGACGTCAAGAGCGATCCGTATGCGCGCCGCCGCGCGCGCGTCGCCGCCGAGGAATCGCCGGCCCGGCGCTGGACGTGGGTCGCCGTCGCGCTGTTCTTGGTCGTGCTCGCGGCCATCGCCTATGTCGTGGTGAGCTGGGGGTGGGGCGGGACTCGGGCCTCGCTCGGCGCGGATGAGGCCCAAGGCGGCGGCGGGCTCGTCGCGCCTCCGCCGGCGCACGACGTTCCGGCGCCGCCGGTCGAAGTGCGGGTCGTGAGCGATGTGCGGCATGGCGATCTCTGGGTCGATGGCGCCCGCCGCATGGCGCTCAACCCGAGCGGCCGGACGGTCCTGGAGCTTCCGCCTGGCGCCTATTCGCTCGAGGCGCGTACCTCCGAGGGCGCGAGCGCCGCGACGGCGTCGGTCACGGTGGTCGCGGGCGCCGCGATGGAGTTCGCGCTGAGCATTCCCGCGGGCAGCGGCAACACCGCCGGTGAGGGGCTCGTAGGGATGGGCGACCCCTTCGCGGGGCCCGCCGACGGACCTTTCGGCGGGCCGATCCGTCACCTCGTCGCGGGGCCGGATGGGGGCCCGGTCGACGCCTCCGATGCTCGAGCGGCCTCGCCGGAGCCGACCGCGCCGCCGAGCGGTGACGCCCCGTCGGTCGCGACACCGCGGCGCCCGGCAGCGCCCGTGGTGGGCGCTCCGCAGGTCCCGACAGGGGGCACCCCGTCCCGTCCCGTGAGCGCGGCGCCTCCGCCGCCTCCGGGGCCGGTTCCAGAGAACCCGTTCGGGCCCTGACCTGCTCCGCCGATGATCCGGTTTCACCAGACGTTCGGCGCGCATGCGGGACGGGTGGTCACGTTCGAGAAGGACGTCATCACCTTCGGGCGGCTGCCGACGTGTGATGTCGCCTTCGACGCGCGCGCCGACATCGACGCGTCGGCGCAGCACGCGGAGGTGCGGCGGGAGCAGGGCGCTTGGTACGTGCTCGACGCGAACAGTCGAAACGGCACGTGGCTGAACGGGCAGCGGGTCTCTCGCGCGGCGCTGGCGAGCGGCGATGAGCTCGAGCTCGGGCGCGGTGGTCCGCGGCTCCGTGTCGAGATCGCGCAGCCGGTGACGGGCCCCATGGAGGCGCCTCCAAGGGCGGCGCTCGGGCTGCTGCCGACGGCTCAGTGGACGCCCGAGGAGTTCGCGCCCGTGGCCGCGCAAGCCGCGCAGGCGGGGGGCGGTGCAGCGTCGGTGCGTCCTCCGCCCGGAGGTGGGAGCGGCTCGATGCGTCCTCCGCCGGGTGGCGGCGCCGCGTCGGTGCGTCCTCCGCCGGGAGGTGGGAGCGGCTCGATTCGTCCTCCGCCGGGGGGCGGCGCCGCGTCGGTGCGTCCTCCGCCCGGAGGTGGGAGCGGCTCGATTCGCCCGCCTTCGAACGCCGCGGCGAACGCGCCGCCACCGGCGCACTATGCGCCGCCACCGGCGCCCCTCGCGCCGAAGACTCCCCTCAGGCCTCCGCCGAGTGGTGGGCTCGGGCTCGGCGTCGCGGTGCTGGTGGGCGCTGTCGCGCTGCTCTT
The DNA here is from genome assembly GCA_903896985.1 of uncultured Sandaracinus sp. Taxonomy (GTDB): domain Bacteria; phylum Myxococcota_A; class Polyangia; order Polyangiales; family JADJQN01; genus CAIUAC01. Next base: position 7,163 of record CAIUAC010001033.1, on the reverse strand, counting down.
TGCGGCGCTCGCCGCTGGCGTGCTCGTGTGGCGGCTGAGCACGACGTCGGCCTCGCACGCGCCTCCCCGCCCGCGACTTCCGCCCGGCTCCGCGGTCGACCTCGTCGCGGCGACGGTCGGACCGGCGACCTACCTCGTCGCGGCGCATTCCCCCGATGGCTCGCTGCAACCCCTGTGCACGGCGTTCGCGGTGCGCTCGGATCTCGTCGCCACGACCGGCCATTGCGTCAAGCGCATCGAGCAGGCGCGCGCCGCCGGGACCGCGGTCGATCTGCTCCGCCCGGGGCTCCCGGGGCCCGTCGGGATCGCGGCGATGTACCTGCATCCTGCGTTCGATCCGGCCGTCGCCGGGGTGTCTCACGACATCGGCGTGCTGCGCACGGCGGGCCCGCTCGCGGCGCTCGTCACGCTGCCGACGCTCGACGACCTCCGCGCCCTCACGCCCGGCAGCGCCGCATACGTCGTGACCTATCTCGGGGCGCCCACGCAGGGGCCCGCCGCGCCGCGCCCCGTCGTCGTCGCCGGCGCGCTCGGCACGCCCGAGCACTTCGATGGCACGCCGAGCGCCTTCGATGACGCGCAGCTCGTGCCGCATTCCGCGCCCGTCGAGGAGGGCGGCATGGGCGCGCCGGTGCTCGACGACACGGGCTTGGTCATCGCGGTGCACGCCAGCGAGCAGCGCACGACGCCCTCGCTCAGCGTGCGCGCCGACGTGCTCCTCGCGCTGATCGCCGGGCTTGGGGCGTGATCGTACGTTTCGTTTGTAGTAGATCCAACCGCTCCGAACGGCTCGGCTCGGAATATTGCGCTCTGCCATCCGTATCAGACACCGCGCACCTCGCGCGCTCCGGACTCCTCATGAGAGACACGCTCCGCTTCCTGGTCCCCGCGCTGCTCATCGCCGCAGCGCTCGTCGTTCTCACGGGCAGCCACCCGGCGCTGGCCCAGGACCGCGCGGTCCAAGCTCGCCTCGTCGAATTCGGCCGCATGGAGCGCCGCGACGCGCGCGATCTCGCCAGACAGATCGAGCGGAAGCTGCGTGAGCACGGCGTGCGGCGCTTCGACGTCGGGACGCTCGTGGCGACTTTCCCGCCGGGCGAGAACGCCGCCGCGCTCTGCACGGGCAATTTCGGCGTGACGATGAACGCCTGCGACGCGCTGCTCGCGGCGGCGTCCCAGCAGCCCGCGATCGTGCCGTACCTCGCGCCCGACGACGGCCGCGTGCTCCGAGAGGCGCTGATGACCTCGGGCGCGTCTCGGGGCGACGCCGAGGACGCCGTGCGCGCCCTCAGCGCGACGATGCTCGGGATGCCCGGCAACCTCACGCAGGACGACGCGGGGCGCGCGCTCCTCGGGCTGCTCGCGGAGTGTCCCGGCGGGCTCTCGAGCCGCGAGTCGCAGCTGCGCGCGTGGCACGTCGGGCCGACCGACGGGATGGCGCGCTGCATCGTCGAGCTGATCGGTGGCCGTAGCGACCGTGAGTCCGCCGCGACTTCCGTCGCTGGCACGCTGCGCCTCAGCCCGACGGCCGCTCGCGCGTTCGTGCGCTGGGCGCTGCCGAACGCGCCGCAGCGCGCGCAGCCTGCCCCGCCGGTGCAGCCTCCACCGCCCGTGCGCCCCGTCGGGCCTCCCGTCGCGACGGGGCCCGTGTTGCCGCCCAACGCGCCGCCGGCGCAGGTGCTCGCGTACGCGCAGGGCGCCGAGCACGCGAATCAGCTGCCGGCCGCGGCCGGGGCGTACGAGCGCCTCACGGTGCTCGAGCCGGGGAACGGTCAGGCCTTCGCGAGCCTCGGTGCGGTGCGCCTCCGAATGGGCGACGGCGCGGGCGCTGCGCAAGCGTACGAGCAGGCGGTGCGTCGGCTCCCGCGCACTGCGCCTCCTGCGCTCGCTGCGGGCGTGTTCGCTCAGCTTGGCGCGTCGTACGAGCGTGCCGGTGATGCGCAGCACGCGGGCAGTGCCTTCACGCAGGCGGTCCAGATCGACCGCGCCAACCGCGAGGCGCAGGCGGGCTTGCAGCGGCTCTCGGCGCCGCGCGGTCCCGGCCCGCGTGGTCAGCAGGGACCGCGTGGTCCGCAGGGCCCGATGGCCGGACCGCCGCCTCAGCCTCAGCCCCCGCCCCCCGTCGCTCCGCCGCCGGGCCCGACGCTCGGGCAGCTGATCGCGCAGGCCCAGTCGGCCGAGCGCGCGGGCGCGTTCCCCGACGCGGCTCGGCTCTACGGTCAGGCGACGGAGATGGACCCGTCGAACGGCCCGGCCTTCGCCGCGCTCGGCGGGCTGCGCTTGCGCCTCGGCGAGGGACCGGCTGCCGTCGCCGCCTTCGAGAAGGCGATCGCGACCCTCCCGCCGACCGCGCCTCCCGCGCTCGCCGCGAGCCTCTTCCTCGGCCTCGCGCAGTCGCACGAGCGCGCCGGCGACAACACGAAGGCGTACGAGGCGTATCAGCGCGTCGTCGCCCTCGACCGCAACAACCGCATCGCCGCGACCTCTGTGGTGCGCCTCACGCCACCGCCCGAGGTGCCGCCGCGCGAGGCGATCCTCGCGGCGATGCACGCCGTGCAGACGACCGTGAAGGGCTGCTTCCCCGGGCGCACGGGCGTCATCCGCTTCTCGATCACGCTGCGCGGCTCCGACGGCACGGCGACCGCCGCGAGCGTCAGCGGCGGGGACTTCGCGGCCGAGGTCGCGGGCACGCCGGACGAGGAGTGCGCGGTCTCGATCGTCCGCGCGATCACGCTCCCGCGCTTCACGCGCGAGTCGATGACGTTCGAGTATCCCTACTCGCTCTGAGCGCGAGCGCTCCCGCCTTCAGAACGGCGGCGGGAGCGTCAGCGGCAGCGCGGTCCCATCGACCGGCTCGCCCGCGCTCGGTACGCGCTCGACCTCGACGGTCACGCGCGTGCCCTCCCGCAGATCGACGAGCCCTGAGCATTCCACGGCGCGTCGCTCGACCTCACCGACGTGTCGCGCGACGTAGCCTGCGAGCATCGCCTCGTGGCGCGCGACGCTCTCGTCGCCGTGCGTGAGCGCTGCGTCGAGGCGCTCGGCGCGCTCGCCGAGCATCCTCACCTGGCTGTTGACCTCGCTGAGCGTGACGTCGAGGCAGCGCGCGCGTCGCGCGTCCCGCGTGCGTCGTGCGTCGTCGAGCATCGAGGTGATGCGCCGGCTGACGTGCGTCGCGCGCTCGTACGCAGCGTCGACCTCGACCGCGTACGCGGGGCGCGCGCGCCCTGCGCTGCCGTCAGGGGCGGTCGGCTCGTTCGCGTGCGCGAGGCCGCCCGGAAGCGCGAGCAGCAGCAGACAACTGACCATCAGCGTCGAGAGCGGTCGGCGAAGGAAAATCATGCGATTCGGCTCCGGCAGGACTGTTGCCGGTGGCGCGAGGCGCGTTCACGCGCGGCCGCTCGCGCGCCCGCCGATTAGGCTCGCTCGAGGCTCAAGGAGCCGCCTCGCTCGCCGCGCGCGGCTGCCCGAGATGCTCGGTGAAGAACGCCGCCATGCGCTCCTGAAGGCGCAGTTGCAGCTCTGGGTCCGCTGCCATGTGCGTCTGTCCCGCGAGCGTGAGCAGCTCGAAAGTGCGCCCGGCGCGAAAGAGCGCATCGGCGAGCTTGAGCGAGTGCAGGAAGTACACGTTGTCGTCCGCGGTGCCGTGGATCAGCAGCAGCGGGCGCTCGAGTCGACTCGCGGCGACGACCGCCGAGGTCGAGGCGTAGCCCGCCGCGTTGTCGTCGGGCAGGCCCATGTAGCGCTCGGTGTAGTGCGTGTCGTAGTCGTGCCAGTCGGTCACCGGCGCGCCCGCGATGGCGGCCTTGTAGAGGTCGCCCGCGCGGAGCAGCGCCATCGTCGCGTAGTAGCCGCCGAACGACCAGCCGTGGACGCCGACGCGCTCGAGGTCGAGCTCCGGATAGCGTCGCCCGAGCGCCCGCAGCGCGAGCTCATGATCGGCGAGCGGCACCGTGATCAGGTCGCGCGCGATCGCGCGCTCCCACACGCGCCCGCGCGCCGGCGTGCCGCGCCCGTCGATCGCGACGACGATGAAGCCGTGATCGGCGAGCCACTGCGCAGCGAAGTAGCGATACGGCGTCGCGCTCACCTGCAGCGCGTGCGGACCGCCATAGGCCCACTCGATCACCGGGTAGCGCTTGCGCGCGTCGAAGTCGCGCGGCCGCACGAGCACCGCGCGCATTCTCGGCTCGGAGTCCGTCCACACATGCTCGACCCGCGGCATCACGAGCGGCGTCTCCGCCACCGAGCGCAGCTCCGGTCCGAGGCTCCCGTCCGCGCGATGCACGCGCATGAAGCGCTCGCCTGTGATCGTGTCCGCGACGTCGATCCAGACGGGCGCGGCGCCCGCGAACACCGCGTCGTGCGCGCCGGGCTCCTGCGTCAGCTGTACCGGCTCGCTCCCTTCGGAGAGCGGCACCCGCCAGAGGTGTGACTCGAGCGGATCGCGCGCCGCGATCACGTACACCGCGCCCGCCGGCTCATCGACGCGCGCGAGCCCGCGATAGCCGAGCTCCGGCAGCGTCACCGCGTGGAGCAGCGAGCCGTCCACGGCGCGCCGCTCGAGCTGCCAAGCGCCGCCACGCTCGGTCGTCCAGAGAAAGGACCCGTCGCTCAGGTAACGCGGCATCTGATCGTCGAGGTTCAGCCACTGCGCGTCGCGCTCCGTCAGCAGCGTGCGCGCGGCGCCCGTCCGCGGATCGACCGCGAGCAGCAGCTCCTCCGTCTGCGTGCGGTTCTGCACGAGCACGGTCAGCGGGCCGTTGTACGGCCACACGACCTTGGCGAGATACGGATAGCGGTCGCGGTCCCAGCTGACCCAGGTGAAGCGACCGCCGCGAGCCGGCATCAGCCCGAGGCGCACGAGCGCGTTGGGCTTGCCCGCGCGCGGATACGGGAAGACCGCGGGGTCCCGCTCGGGGTGCGCGGGATCGGCGATGTGGAACGTCTCCTCGGGCGTCGTGTCCGCCTCTTCGACGGCGAGCGTCGCGCCGTCGGGGGACCACCAATAGCCCTCCATGCGGTCCATCTCTTCCTGCGCGACGAACTCCGCCTCGCCGTAGCTGACGGCGGGCGACGGCCGGCGCGTCAGGCGTCGCTCGGCGCCGGTGCGCACGTCGATCACGTAGAGATCGCCGTCGCGCACGCAGGCGATGCGCGCGCCGTCCGGTGAGAAGCGCGCGTCGACGGGGGCGGCGGAGGCGTCCGCCGCGCCGACGGTGCGCGAGGCGCCGGTGAGCGCGTTGACGAGGAAGAGCTTGCCAGAGAGCGGCACGAGGAACGACGCGCCGTCCGGGGAGAGCGCGTAGTCCGCGATGCCGCTCGCCGTCAGACGGAGCCGCTCACGCCGCGCGCGCTCGGCGTCCGAGAGCTGCTCGCTCGCGCCGCCGAGGAGCGCGTCCGCGGTCAGCAGCACGCGCTCCGTGCCGCTCGCGACGTCGAGCACGTAGAGGTCGCGCACCGCCGTGCGCGGGCCGGACCGCAAGAAATAAGCGAAAGCGCCGTTTGGAGACAGCTGCACCCGGGTCGGTCGACCAAGACGGAAATTCTGTGTGGCTGAGATCTGCGCTAGGATGCCGGAATCTGGAATAGTTCCCGTGGCTTCGGAACGAAGCTCGGCGGCGACGACGTCCGCAGCCGGGGCCGCAGGGGTCGGCGGTGCGGGATTCGCGCACGTCGGCGGGGCGTGGCACACCGCGCTGCCGCAGCCGGCGAGCGGCGCGGCGATGGTGAGGACGAGGATGAGCGAGAGGACGCAGGACTGCATGGCTCGCGCATCGTACGGGAAAGCTCGGAAGACGTCCCTCGACCGTGCGTGGCTCGCGTCGCTCGCGGCGGCTCTGCTCGTCGGCGTCGCGCTCGCGCAGCCGCAGACCGCCCGCGCGGACGAGCCTTGGCTGGTCTTGGCGGACGGCGTGGTCGCGGTGCCGCTCAGCGAGCCGCAGTCGCAGCTCTTCGGCGTCGGGGGCGCGATCGCGGGCGGGGTCTATCGGCCGCTCACTCCGTACTTGCTCGCGGGCGCGCGCCTGCGCCTCGGGCTGCTCTCGAACGGCGACGCGCCGACGCGCCCGAATCAGCTCGACCCTGGGCTCGGCGGGCTCGGCTCGCTCACCGTCGCGATGCGCCTGCGCTTCGACGGCTTCGGCTTCGACGACGGCGCTCGCGCGACAGGCGCGTACCTCGAGGTCGGGATGGGCGCCGTGCTCACCGGCACGCGCGTGCGCTTCACCTCGGAGCTCGGGCTCGGCTGGCTGTTTCGCGTCGGCCCGATCGACGTCGGTCCCACGGTTCGCTACGCGCAGCTCGTCGAGAGCCAGGACGCCCTCGATGAGCGCGACGCGCGGGTGCTGCTCTTCGGCGCGGAGGTCGTGCTCTTCGATCCGCGCGGGCATCACGCGCGCCCCGTCGTCACGACGCCCCCCATCCCCGACACGGATCACGACGGCATCCTCGACCCCGATGACGGCTGCATCGAAGAGCCTGAGGACCGCGACGGCTTCGAGGACACCGACGGCTGCCCCGATCTCGACAACGACGCGGACCGCATCCGCGACGCGGACGATCACTGCCCGCTCGTGCCCGAGGACCGCGACGGCTTCGAGGACACGGACGGCTGCCCGGATCCCGACAACGATCAGGACGGCTTCCTCGACGCCGCGGACCAGTGCCCGAACGACGCCGAGATCGTCAACGGCGTCAACGATGACGACGGCTGCCCCGACGAGGGGCTGATCGCGCTCATCGACGATCACATCGTGCTCGAAGAGACGGTCCTGTTCGACTTCGAGCGCTCGCGCGTGAAGTCGACCGCGCGCCCGGTGCTGCGCGCGATCGTGCAGCTCGTGCTGCTGCACCCCGAGTGGACGCGCGTCCGCATCGAGGGGCACGCGGACGCGCGCGGCGAGACGGCGTTCAACCAGGACCTCAGCGAGCGTCGCGCCGTCAACGTGCGCGCGGCGCTCGTCGCGCTCGGCATCCCCGCCGGCATCATCGATTCGGCGGGCTTCGGCGCGACGCGACCGCGCGATCCGGGCACGACCGAGTGGGCGTATCAGCGCAATCGTCGCGTCGAGTTCGTCGTCGTCGCGCGCCGCGGCACGCCGAACACCGCGGCCACGCCCGCGAACACCGCGACCCCCGCCGAGCCGCCCGTGAGCCCGCCG